>JAFEBB010000011.1 GCA_018266075.1 Deltaproteobacteria bacterium
CGGTGTGCGACTCGCCGTGGGCGCCGTTGCAGATCCACACGTCGCCGGGCTTGGCCTGCGAGGCGGGCACCACGTGCCAGCCGCGCGCGCGGAGCTTGGCGTTCAGATCGGCCACGCCGAGGGTGCGGAAGTTGGTGGCGCCCGTCTTGTAGAGCATCGAGGTGACGAAGTTCGCGCAGGACTCGCTCCAGGGGCAGTGCTGCGTCACGCCCTCGGCCTGGAGCTGCGACTCGTACTTGCCCAGGTAGTTCTTCGCCAGTGAGGCCGCGTTGGTCCCCTTGGCCGTGCCGCCGCCGGAGTGCACCGCGTGGGTGCCGCCGCTCGACGAGCTGCCCTTGCCCGGGATGTGGAGCTTCTCGCCGACGCTGATGACGTTGAAGTTGTGGATCTGCGGGTTGGCCTTCTCGAGCGCGGAGAGCGAGACGCCGTGGCTGGAGGCGATCTTCGACATCGTGTCGCCGCTGCGCACGGTGTAGGTCGAGCCCGAGGACGCAGGCTTGGGCGCCGGCTTCGACGACTTCGGGGGCGAGAAGCTGTCCTTCTGGCCGGGGATGTTGATGTGCTCGCCGACGTAGATGCTGTTCGGGTTCTTGATCTGCTTGTTGGCGCCCTCGAGCGAAGCCAGCGAGACGTGGTATCGCGCGGCAATCGAGGAGAGGGTGTCGCCCTTCTTCACCGTGTAGCTCATGGAAGCCTCCGCAAAGCGTGTAACGCATTGTCGGAAGCCTCGGAGAGTTGTTGTCAATGACGCTGTCGATCCTCACAAAGCCAAGATCTCACGTCGGTTTTACGGGGTGAGCACGCGCACCACGCCGTTGCCGGTGTCGCTCACGTAGACCTCGCCGTGGGTGCCGACGGCGAGCCCCGCGGGCACGGAGATGTTGCTCAGCGCCGGGCTCGAGAGCGCGGTTCCTTCGAGTCCGTTTCCGGCAAAGGTGGTCACGCTCGAGGACGACGCGCTCGGGCCGTCGACGATCTGGCGGATCTTGTTGCTCGACGCATCCGTCCAGAGCACGCCCGAGGGCATCCACAACAGGCCCATCTGTCCGCGCAAGAGCGCCTGATCGCCGGTGCCGTCCACGCAGCCGAAGGTCGAGAGCTGGCCGGCGATGGTCTCGACCGTGGGATTCGATGAGGGCTTGATGCGCCGCAGGAGCGCGTTGCCGGTGTCGAGCACGTAGAGCGTGCCATCCGGGCCGGTCGCGACGGCGGTCGGGAAGTTGAAAGCGGCCGTGAGCGCAGGGCCGTCCGCGTAGCCGTTCCAGGTGCCCGCGAAGGTGCTCACCGTGTGCGCGGCGTCGTTGGCGATGACGCGGATGAGGTTGTTCTCCTCGTCGGCGACGTAGAGCTGGCCGCGCGTTCCAAAGGCAATCGAGGTCGGCCGGTTGAAGTAGGCCTGGTTGCCGGGGCCGTCCGCGTAGCCGCCGTGTCGGTTGTCGACGCCCGCGTAGGTGGTGACCGGATTTCCCGGCGCGGTGAGATCGATGCGTCGGATCTCGTGGTTGTCGGAGTCTGCCACGTAGAGCGCGTGGTCCGGGCCGATGGCGAGTCCGGTCGGCCAGCGGAAGCGCGCCTGGCTCGCTGGGCCGTTCAGGTCGCCATCGACGCCGTCGCCCGCAAACGTCGTCACATTTCCGCCGGCGACCATGCGGATCACGTTCGCGGTCGTGTCTGCGACGTACACGTTCCCGTGCGCATCCACCGCAATTCCCGTCGGCGATGCGAAGCCCGCTTGCTGCGCCGGTCCGTCTTGCTTGCGCAGCAGCCCGGGCTGACCCGCGACGGCCGCGATCGACGTCGCCCATCGCGGATTGGGCGGCGGGTCGTCGTGCGTGACCCAGGGGATGTCCGGCGGCGGCCGCGGCGCGTGTCGGTGCGCGAGCGCGGCCTCGAGCACGTTCCAGGTGAGCTTCTGGATTCGACTGTCCCGCCAGTTCGCCTGGCTCGAGAGCGCGAGCGGCCAGTAGATGCTGCCCGCGCTGAAGACGGTGCGGCCCTGGGGTGTCGTGCGCACCACCACCTGCGAGGTCGACGGGAACGCCTCGGCGTTCAGCACCGGCGAGCTCGCGAGGATCACCGTCCCCGGCGGCGTGAGGCCGTTGGCGAAGACCTTGTCGTACTCGTAGCCCACGAGCTGCGGCACCTGATCGCCGGCCTGAAAGCCCGTGCCCGCGAAGAGCGGATTGGAGACGTCGCCGATGATCAGCGGATAGCCGAGCAGCTCCCAGTCTTCATACATCGAGCCGAAGAGCCCGTTCTCGGGCTGCGCGTTCGGCGTGAGGCGGAACATCGCGGTCGTGGTGTTGTCGCCGGCGCCGAAGGGATCGAGCTGCTGCATGGCCTTGAAGCAGGTCATGCGTCGGTTCGGTCGGCCCTGCGCGTCGGGCGAGTAGCGCACGCGCCAGTACGCGGGGTTCGCGGTGAGGTTCACGAGCGAGGTCTTGCCGCTCGCGAGCACGCCGTCGATCACGTCGCGCTCGCGCTGGGTCCAGTACTCGTCGTGGCCCGCGGTGACGATCGCGCCAATGCCGCCGTAGAAGCCGTCGAAGCGATACGCGTCGACGCTGGTGCCGTAGCTCACGTCGTAGCCGTGCTTCTCGAGGAAGCGCAGCGCGTGCTGCTCCCACCAGAGGATGGAGTACGTGCCCGCGCCGTCGTCGAACGGGCGATCGAAGCTGATCTCGAAGCCCATCCCGGACGGCGAGGTGCCGGAGCTGTCGTAGTAGAGGCTCTCGCCGCCCCAGCGGTTGTAGGCCTGGTCCGTGTTCACCGAGACCTTGAAGAGCACCTCGGCCGCGCGGTGATCGCGAATGGTGAACGGCACGTAGCGCTCGTGGCCGTCGTCGCGGTGCAGCTTGATGAAGTACACGCCGCTCAGCCAATCGCTGGGGATCGCGAGCGTGAACGACACGGGCCAGCTGCACTCGATGCGATTGGTGGTCGCGTCGCGCGGACACGCGGGCGCTGGTTGGCCGTGCAGCGTGGGCCCGGTCAGCACCTTCCGCGCGCCGTGCCCGCCGTACCAGCCGAGGCGGTAGACCGCGTACGTGAAGTCGCTCGCCACGCTGGTGGACACCATCACGTCGAGCGACTCGCCCGCTTCCACGGACACGTCGCTCGCGTAGCCCTCGATCTCGTGGGCGTTGGAGTCGAGCGAGATGTACCAGTCGTCGTCGCCGGGCTTCTGGTTCTCGTCGACGATGGGATTTGCCGCGGGCGCGCGCGCGTAGGGCGTGGGAGCGTCGGAGCCCGCGTCGAGGATCAGGCCGGTCGTGCCGCTGCTGCCGCTGCCTGCCGAAGTGCCCGCCCCGGACGTCGATCCGCTGCCGATGGGCTGCGTCTTGCCGTTGTTGCAGCCGACGCAGAGGAGCGCGAAGGCCGTCCACCATGCCACGCCACCGTGCGCCCGCATGCCCGCCTCCCCGCCCCACACGGAGGTAGGCATCGCGACACGTCGCAGCAATTGTCGGGCGTCGGCTTCAGGACGGCTTCGGCCCGAGCAGCGTCGTTGCCACTTCGGACAACTCCGGATCGCCGAAGCGCTCCTCGGGCGCGAACGGCCGCTGTCGCGCGAAGGCCTGCAGGAACACACCGGTCACCGGATCGCGAAACCGCAACACGACCGCGTAGCCGTGGTCTTCCATTCCAGCCACGGGTACGCCGCCGCCGAGAAGCCGCTTCCGGACATCTTCGAGCGCGGGCAGATCCGCCACCTGCAGCGCGACCTGCGCGATCGCGCTCTGCCCCGAAGGCGGCTCGACGGACTCCTCGAGCACCAGCACCGATTGCCCGAGCGCGAGCAGGTAGCGCCGCTGCGGCTTGCCATCGCTTCGAAGGATCGGCAGCCCGAGCAGACCCGCCCAGAACTGCAGCGAGCGATCGAGGTCGGGCGTGCGCAGGTACACAGCAGCCAGGCCGTCGAACGCGGGCGTGGAGGTCTGCGGCTCAGGCGGCAGCGTGGGCAATTTCATGTCGAGGATTTTCTAGCGCAAAGGCGACTCGGAAACTCGAAAACGAAAGTGTCAAGGCGCCCGCTTGGGCGCTCGCGAATTGCCGCTCATCGCGTTGACCCTGCAGATCGCGGTGGCTAGGATCGACCCACGTTTCCAAGCGCGCCCTCGGGCGCAGGAGGACAAAAACCTTCCCTGCCTCTCTCGTGATGGCCAGCAATTCATCCGAACCGATATGTCCATAATGGGGTCTGGGTACGTGAGGACGGTGAGCAAGCCCTCGGCGCCGCAAGGCGAAGAGAAGGAAGCCTGAAGTCCTCCTACGTGGTCCCCACCTGTCAGAGACGACAGGTTCGATGGACGTTGGCCACACGGTCATGGTGGGGAGCCTTTCCGGGCGCAGCGGCTTCGGCCGTTGCGCCCGAGTCGTTTTCGGCAACGCCATGACCTCCAAGCCCGACCTCCGCAAGCACCTCGCCGCCCAGCGCCGCGCGCTCCACGCGAGCGATTGGTCCGCGCGCTCGGCCAAGGTCCAAGCGTCGCTGCTCGCGGATCCGCTCTTCACGGGCGCGCGCGCCATCGCGCTCTACCGTCCGATGGGCAACGAGGTGGACACCGCCGCGCTCCACGAGGCCGCGCTCACCGCGGGAAAGCGCGTGGCGTATCCGGATGTCGTGAGCGACGGCGCGCCCATGCGCTTCGTGCTCGCCGGCGCCGAGACGCCGTGGCGGCTGGGACACCTGGGCTTCGAAGTACCCGCCTCGGACCAGGTGATCCTCCTCGAGGACCTGGAGCTCTTCGTGCTCCCTGGCCTGGGCTTCGACCGCGCCGGCCGACGGCTCGGGCGCGGCGCCGGCCACTATGACCGCACCCTCGGCCTGCCGCTCCGCGCCCCGCGCGTGGGGCTGGCCTTCGAGTTCCAGCTGATCGACGCCGTCCCCGAGGACCCCTGGGACGTCCGTCTCGACGCCGTGGCCACCGAGTTGGGCGTGATCCGCGCGCCGCCGCCGCTGGCCCGTTAAGATGTGCCCCGCATGTTTGCGCTCTTTGCAGGCCCTCAGCGGCCCGGCGGTCGGTCAACCTTTCAGCTGGGCCCCATCCCCGTCCGGGTGGAGTTCTCGTTCTGGCTCACGGCGGCGCTGCTCGGTTACCTGATGACGGGCGGCATGGGCGCCGCGACGCTCGTCGTCGTGGGCGTGGTCTTCGTCTCCGTGCTCATCCACGAGCTCGGTCACGCGCTTGCCTACCTCAGCCGCGGCGCTCGCGCTGAGGTTCTCCTCTATGGCGCGGGCGGCCTGACCATGGGCCGTCGCGACGCCCCATTCCGCCCTGGAGAGCGGCTCTTCACGGCACTCGCCGGACCGCTGGCGGGCATGGTCTTCGGTGCAGGCGTCTACTTCGCCCAGAAGGCGCACGGTCCCTTCGCGAATCCGCTGGCCGGCGTCGCCATCGAGGCCACGCTCTTCACCACCATCGGCTGGGGCATCTTCAACCTCCTGCCCGTGCTGCCCATGGACGGCGGGCACGTGCTCGAGTCGCTGCTGTGCTTGAAGGACGAGCTGCGCGGTCGCATCTGGGCGCGCTACGTGAGCATCGGCTTCGCGGCGGTGCTGGCGCCGCTGGCGCTCTATCTCGGGTGGCAGTTCGCAGCGGTGCTGCTCGTGCTCGACGCTCTCCAGTGCTGGCAGACGCTGGCGCTGCTCAACCCCAAGCGTCAGGCAGAGCTCTCCCGCATGCCGGCGAACGCGCCGCCGCCCGAGGCGCCCGACGTCATCGAGAACCTGGCCCGGCTGCACAAGCTGCTCGCCGAAGAGCAGCCCGAGCAGGCGCGCGCGGTGGCGCACCAGGTGCTCTCGGCCGCGCGCGGCCACGGCGCCCGCGACCAGGCCTTGCGCGCGCTCGCGTGGCTCAGCATCGGCGCGGGCAACGCTCAGGAGGCGCTGGGGTTCCTCAGCAAGACCAGCCCGCGCTTCGACGATCCCCTCACCTGGGGCACCGCCATCGCTGCCAGCGGCGACGCGCTCAACGCCCTGCCCCACCTTGCGCGCGCCTTCCAGCGCTCGGCGGATCCGCAGACGGTGGCCACCTACGCGCGGTGTCTGGCGTCGGTGGGGCAGCTCGAGCAGGCCCGCAAGCTCGCCGGGCCGGGCTCACCGGTGGAGGTGCAGCGCGCGCTGGGCGAGGCGCTCTTCCGCTCGCGCGACTTTGCGGGCTCGGCGGAGATCTCGCGGCGGCTCTACGAGCGCGCGCCCCATCCGCTCGACGCCTACAACGCGGCCTGCGCCGAGTCGCGGCTGGGCCACACCGACGAGGCCCTCCGCTGGCTGCAGCTCGCCCTCGAGAACGGCTTCGACGATCGCGCGCACCTGATGGAAGACCCGGATCTCGAGCCGCTGCGTGCGCACACCGGTTGGGCGGAGCTCGTCAATCGCTTCCCGGGCGCGCCGGCTGCGGGCTGAGCTTCTGCAGCCCCGCAATCCGCCAGGCCACGATCGGTAGGGCCACCGCGGCGACGGCCAGTCGCGCCGGGAGCGCGTGGGCCACGAGCACGTCGCCCACACCCACGATGAGCAGCAGCAAGAGCTCGATGGCCCACGCGGCCCAGGCCGCCCAGTGCGCGCGCGTCAGCGCCAGCAGGCCAATGCCGAAGACCACCGGGCCCGCGAGCATGGCCATCGCCCCGCGCGAGGCGGCGAACGCGGCGCCGCCCGAGAGCTTCACCCCGAACTGCGCGCCATGGGCCAGCAGGGGCGCGAGCAGCAAGAGCAGGATGAGCTCGTTCACCCGCCGCTCGGCGCGGGGATCGACGGGCCTGGGCGCGGGCAGCGAGGCGGGCATGGCGGCGCATGGTTAACGCGTTTGCGCGCGAACGGAAACCCGATCTGATTCAGACATATCGCGATATATCATGGACCGCGGAGCAGCATCCGCCAGACGTCGTCGCGCAGCTCGGCCACATCCATCTGCGGCGCCTGGACGTACACGTGGCCGTTGGTCTCGCCAAAGCGGAAGGTGCGACACGTCGTCGGCCCGGCGCAGAGCACGGCGGTGAGCGCGGGATGGTCCAGCCCGAAGCGCTCCGGCGGCCCGGGCGGGGGAAAGCCCACCAGCTGCCGCCCGGTGATGGCCCCCGCGAAGTCCTCGAGGTCCTGGTTGTGGGTCGGAGGCGGTGTGCTCTGCCAGTGCTCGTCGTCGATGCGGGTGACCACGTAGCTCGCGCGGCCGCTCACCTTGAGCACCGTCTCATGGTGCTCGGCCGACATCCACAGCGCGGGCGCGAGGTAGTCCTCGGGATCGGGCACCTTGGTGGAGAGCTCGAGCGGCGCGCCGATGAACCGCATCTTCCCGTCGACGACCAGCGGTACCGGTGCGCCCAGCGCGGCCTGCTCGAGCTCAACCGAGTGGGTTCCCTGCGAGCCGACGAGCTCCACACGCGTGGCCACGGGCCCCTGCGCACCACTCCACGACGCCGAGAGCAACTGCGGCTGCTGAAGCACGCTCAGCAGGCTCGTGACCGCGCGCGGATCGGCCTCGCCGTGGTGGGGCGCGCTCTCGCGCCAGATGCCGTCCGCTCCGCGCGCGAGCCGGACCTCGCGGTCGCCACGCCGAACGTGGACCTCGCTCACGCCGTCGGAGAGCCCGGTCGGCCACTCGGGTGGCGGGCGGTGACAGCTGCACAGGGCGAGCAGCAGCAGCAGGAGCTTTCGCACGCCGAGAGCTTGGCCCAGACCTCGCTGCGCATCAACGCGCGGGCAAGCGAGCGAGGAGCGCCGCGCTCTCGGCGGTGCGTCCGAGCGACTCGAGCGCCTTGGCGCGCAGGACGATCGACGCGGGGGATGCATCCGGTCGGGCTGTCTCGGATTCGAGGAGCTGCGCGGCCTCGTCGGCGTGCCCTTCTGCGAAACGAGCGGCAGCGAGATCGTGGGTGAGCTCGCGCTTCGCGCGCGCATCCGCGAGCGTCAGCGCCGTGCGAAACGCGGCCTCCGCGTCACCGGGCTCGCCACGCTGGAGCTGCGCCACGCCGAGGTTCTGCCACGACGCCGCGAGGTCCACATACGCGAGCACGCCCGGATGCGGCGCGACGGCACGCTGGTAGGCGAGCGCGGCACCCTCGAGGTCGCCACCCATCCGCCGCACGTCGCCCACGTAGAGCCAGCCCTCGCGACACGACGGGCGCTGCTCGAGCTCGGCCTCGAAGAGCGCGCGATCGTCGCGATAGCGCCGCGCCTGCTGCCACGACGCAATCACGAGGAGCGCGAGCACTGGCGCGGCCACCAGCGCGAGCCGACGCAGCTCGCCGACCGCATTCGCGAGCCCGAGCGCCAGGAACGCGAGCGGCAGATAGAAGTAGTGCGGCGACCAGAAGCGAGGCGCGGGCACGAGATCGAGCGCCGGGATCAGGCTCACCGCGAAGAGCAGCCACGGACCGCGTCGACGAAGCGCGAGCACGGCCACGAGGATCGCGAGCGCGAATCCGCAGAGCGCCGACAGGTCGAGGCCGCGAATGAGCGTGTCGTCGCAGATGGATCCATCGACAGGGGCCACGAGCGCGAGCGCGCTGCGCACGAACGCGCCCGCGCGCGTGCCCACGTGCTCCGCGAACGTGAGCGGCGCGGCGGGCGTGCGCCAGGCGGGCGCGTACGCGAGTCGCAGCCCGAGCGCAACCGCGAAGCCCGCGAGCCCAGCCAGTGCCACGCGCGGTCGGAGCGGCAGCTTGGTGGTGCACATCAGCACGAGTGGCGCGAGCGCGAGCCCGGTCTCCTTCGAGAGGCCGGCCACCAGAACGGACGCGAACGCCACCATCGTCCAACCCCGCCGCTGCGCGAGGATCGCCAGCAGCAGCGCGACCGTGACCAGCGCTTCCGCGCGATACGAGATGGCCCCGACCACGATCGATGTCACCGGGTGCACCGCGAAGAGCGCGCCCGCGAGCAACGCCGCGCGGCGAGCCAGGCCCAGCTCGACCCCCACCAGCACCAGCAACATCGCGACCAAGGCGTGCCATAACAAATTGGTTAAGTGAAAGATCGCCGGCCCGAGATGCGTCGCCGCGTCGAGCGAGAGCGTGAGCGCCGTGAATGGCCGGTAGAAGCCGGTGCGGGCGAAGCCGTGCGTGAAGAGGCTCAGCCACCTCCCCGGCGGTGCGATCGCCGCGCCATCCTCGAGGTCGCCGTGGTCGAGCCAGGTGAACCCGGCCGTGAGCACCGGCGCGTGCGCCAGCGCCGCGAGCAGCGCCACGGCAGCGAGCTCGCGAGCGCGTGGTCTCATCACCTTCTCATCTGCGGCAGGTCCCACGGTTGTCTCGGCACCATCGGTGTGGTCTACGCTCGCGTCGAGGAGCCGATCATGCGCCGATTCGTGCTGGTGACCAGCCTCGCCCTTGCCGCGTGCACCACCGGGACCGTGAGCCAGGCCGGCGGCCCGCCTGTCGCCGTCGTGCCCGGTGACCAGACCGTGGCGCCCGGAACGACAGTCGTCCTCGACGGCAGCGCCTCGCACGATCCCGCGAACAAGCCGCTCACCTTCCAGTGGGCGCAGACCAGCGGCCCCTCGGTGGACCTGGGCGATGTCACGCAGGCGCAGGTGAGCTTCGTCGCGCCCAACGTCACCGCCATCACCGACTTCGTGTTCCAGCTCACCGTCTCCAACGGCGACCTCACGGCCACCGAGGCCACCACGGTCACCGTGATGCCCAGCCTCGCCAGCACCACCGGCACGGCGTCGACGAGCACGGGCACGTCGTCCACGACCACGGGGACCACCACGACCGGCACCTCGTCCACGAGCGCGACTGCGACGACGGGCACGAGCTCCACGTCGACGAGCAGCACGGCTGCCAGCACGACCACGGGCACGACGGGAACGTCCTCGACCTCGACGTCCACCTCGACGTCGACTTCCACGTCGAGCACCGGCGGCACCACGGGCTCGCCGATCCCCGCGAACATCACCAAGGTCGTCTCGCTGCACGCGGTCACGCGCACGGGAATCGTCGTCTTCTTCCACACCGACGTCTCGGTGACCGCGACCGTCGACGTGCAGCCCGGAAACATCACCGCGAGCGACGCCAGCGCCACCACGCACCACGTGATCCAGGTGAGCGGCCTCACCGCGAACACCCAGTACAACTACACGGTGCACGCGGGCACGGCCTCGTCCAGCGGCAGCTTCTGGACCGCGCCCGACTACCAATCGAGCCCGGGCCCATTCACGTTCGCGGTCGCGGGCGACGCGCGCGGCCTCAGCGATTGGACGACCGTCGCCAACGCCATCCTCGCCAAGAACCCGCGCTTCCTGGTGCAGACCGGCGACAACGACGGCGACTGGACCAACAGCGACCAGGCCTGGCGCGACTACTACTCCGCCGCCCAGAGCCTCTTCGCGAACATCCCGGTCTTCGCCGCGCAGGGAAACCACGACGCGGTGAGCGACTACTCCACGTTCAACGTCGCGCCGCAGAGCTCGTCGAGCAACGACACCTACTACGCGTTCGTCTACGGCAACGCGGCCTTCGTGGCCGTGAACCCCAACGCGACGTACAGCTCGGGCAGCACCCAGAACACGTGGATCTCGAACGCACTGCAGAAGCTCACCGGCGGCCCACTCTTCGTGTTCCAGCACCAGCCGCTCTACTCCTGCGGCTCGCACGGCAGCTCGACGTCGATCCAGTCGGCGTTCAAGTCCATGTACGAGACCAACCACGTCACCTCGAACTTCACGGGCCACGATCACGACCTCATCTACTGGTCGAAGGTGAATGGCGTGCAGTACGTGGTCTCGGGCGGCGCGGGCACCGGGCACTACACGCTCAGCGGCTGCCAGGGACCATTCAGCACCACCAGCTTCGGCTTCATGCTGGTCACGGTGAACGGCTCGAGCGTCACGCAGACGTTCTATGACCAGACCGGCGCGCAGCTCTTCACCGACTCGCTCCAGGCCCAGGGCGCGAGCGTGAACTTCAACAACCTCGGCGGCCTGGTCGTCTACTAGCGACCCGCCAGTAACGCGGGATCACCCGCCAGCAACGCGGGAACGGGCGCCAGTAACGCGGGAACAGGCGCCAGTAACGCGGGAACGACCGCCGGTAACGCGGAAGCGGGCGCCAGTAACGTTACTGGCGGGCCAAGGCGTGTGACTGGCGCCCACTCCAAGGTGACCGGCGGGCTGGCGCCAGGTCCCGCTGGTGATAAGAGTCCGCCGCACGAGGGACCCATGTCCGATCTTCTCACCCGCGCCACGCCCGACGAGCAGTTCGCCGAGGTCACGCGCGCGCACGTCGATCTTCAAGTTCCGCAGGAGCTCAAGGACAAGCTCAAGCGCAGCTATGACAAGAAGAAGCCGCTCATCATCAAAGCCGGCTTCGATCCCACCGCGCCCGACCTGCACCTCGGCCACACCGTGGTGCTGCAGCGCATGCGCCGCTTCCAGGAGTTCGGACACCAGATCGTCTTCATCATCGGCGGCTTCACCGCGATGATCGGCGACCCCACGGGCAAGAACGCCACGCGCCCGCCGCTCTCGAAGGAGCAGGTGCTCGCCAACGCCGAGACCTACAAGCAGCAGCTCTTCAAGGTGCTCGACCGCGAGAAGACGATCGTCCGCAACAACAACGAGTGGCTCGAGCCGCTCGGCGCGCAGGGCATGATCCGCTTGGCCGCGCGCTACCCGGTGGCGCGCATGCTCGAGCGCGCGGACTTCAAGAAGCGCTTTGAAGAAGGCAAGAGCATCGCCATCCACGAGTTCCTCTACCCGCTGCTCCAGGGCTGGGACTCGGTGGCCATCCAGAGCGACGTGGAGCTCGGCGGCTCGGATCAGATCTTCAACCTGCTCGTGGGCCGGCAGCTCATGAAGGAAGAAGGTCTCGAGCCGCAGGTGGTGCTGACCAGTCCGCTGCTCGAGGGCCTCGACGCGAAGCTGGTCGACGGCAAGCTCGTGGGCGACAAGATGAGCAAGAGCCACGGCAACTACGTGGGCGTGTCCGAGCCGCCGAACGAGCAGTACGGCAAGCTGCTCTCCGTCAGCGACGACCTGATGTGGCGCTACTACGACCTGCTCTCGGCGAAGACGACGAGCGAGATCTCCGAGCTGCGTCGCAAGGTGAGCGCGGGCGAGCTGCATCCAAAAGCCGCGAAGGTGATGCTCGCGAAGGAGATCGTCACCCGCTTCAACGACGCGGCCGCGGCCGATGCCGCCGAGCAGTACTTCGAGAATCGCTCCAAGGGAAACACGCCCGACGACGTGCCCGAGAAGTCGATCTCCCTCGCGGGCGCGAAGAGCATGAACATTCGCAAGGTGTGTGTCGAAGCGGGGCTCGCCAGCTCCAACAGCGACGCGCAGCGCCTCATCCAGGGCGGCGGCCTGAGCATCAACGGCGAGAAGATGGTCGACCCCAAGCGCGAGCTCGAGGCCGGCAGCTACCTGCTCAAGGCCGGCAAGCTGCGCTTCGCGAAGGTCACGCTGGCCTAGAAGGCCACCTCTTCTCCGACCGACGCGTGTGGCGGCGCAGGCGACAACTCGTCGTGCAGCCGCAGCACGGGCTCGCGCCATGCGGACAGGTGAAGCGATCGGGTCGCGAGGAGCGCGTCGATGGCGTCGTCGCGGCCCTCGAGCCGGGCGAGCCGGCGCAGAAGTCCACCAGGCATCTGCTCGGGCGCGTCGCTGCGGCTCACCGCGCGCGCGGCCGCCTCGACGAGCTCGCGATCGTGCTCCACCAGCTCCACGCGCATGTTGATGCGCGAGAGCAGCGCCGCGCAGCTCGTGACGTCCTGCCAGAGCCGCGCGCCGGCCTTTGCGTCGCCCTCGGTGGTGAGCCACTGCTGCACGCGGTCGTGCAACGCGCGGAGCTCGATGCGGTCGGCCACGCGTGCGTCACAGAACTCGGGGCTCGCCGTGAACGCGGAGAGCCGAGCCCCCAACAGCGCCAACGCGGGGCGCGTGGTCTCGGGCGTCGGCTCGAGCTGCGAGTTCAGCTCGCGGCGGAGCTTGGCGTAGGCCGCGCGCAGCCGGAGCGAGCGCGCGAGCCCGGCGGTTCGACGCGGCGCACGTCGCGCGTCCTCGGGCAGCGCGGCCTGCCGAAGCGCGCTCAACACCGCGAGCACCGCGCGTTGGGCGGCGCCGCACTCGGCGATGAGCCGGGGACCGTCGAGGCCTTGTGCCTGGCGGAGCCGCTCGCCCACGCCCTGCAGCTCCAGCCGCGCCATGGCAGCGAGATCCAGGACGTTCGCGTTGGCCTCGATGCGTCCCAACTCGGCCAGGTCGTTGGCGGCTTCGTTCACCAGCGCTTCGACGCGCGGGACGAGCACGTTCGCCACCGACACAGGATCCGCCTCTTCGAAGCTGCGCAGATCCACTGCGCGGAACCGCCGCGCCGTGCGCTCCAGCGCCTCCAGCTTGCCGTCACTCGCCATCGCCGCCCCCCGTGTCACCCCACACCGAGCAACCTAGGGAGCGGTCGGCGTGCGAGGAAGGCCCCTGCCTGCCCGCCGTGACGCCGACTGGTGAACGGGCTCGGCGTGAGCGCGATCACGGGTGCGAGCGGACACACTCGCGGCAGGTCAACCGCGCCCGGTCAGCCGCAATCGGCGGGTTTGCGGGCGGACAAGCGCTGGCACTCCTCCTGCTACAGCCCAGTCACGGCGCCGCGTCCGCGGCGACTTCGGAGGTCTCTCGAAATGCGAAGGCTGATTTGCGCCCTGTTGGGCGCCACGCTCCTCCCCTGCCCGGCGTTCGCGGGTGTCCTGCTTCCAAAAGAGCCGGGCCAGAAGCCGCTCGCCGTGCGCAGGTCCATGCTGCGCGTGCAGGTCACCGATCAGGTCGCGCGGGCCACCGTCGACGAGGTCTTCGAGAACCTCACCGACTCGCCGCTCGAAGGCCGCTACCTGCTGCCGCTGCCCGACGGCGCCGCGATCTCCGGATTTGCGACGTGGGTCGATGGCCAGCGCGTCGAGTCGCAGATCCAGGAAAAGGATCAGGCGCAGAAGACGTACCAGGCCGCGCAGCAAGCCGAGGCGCAGCCGGCGCTGCTCGAGCAGGTGGATCCGCACACCTTCGCGACGCGCGTCGACGGCATCGCCGCACATGGCACCAAGCGCGTCGAAGCGCAGTTCGCGCAGATTCTCCCCTACGACGCCGGAACGGTGACCCTGCGCATCCCCTTGAGCCTCAAGGGTCAGAGCGGTGTCGAGAGCGTCGACGACCTCCAGGTCCAGGTCGAAGTCAGCGACTCGAAGAGGATCGCCGAGCTCACCTCGTCGACGCCCGGGCTCGTTGCGCAGCGCGTGGGCCCGAGCAGCTTCGTGGTGCGGCTCGCGGGCAAGAACGTCGTGCCGCCCGATGAGCTGGTGGTGCACTACCGCACCGAGAGCTCGCGGCTTGGCCTGAGCTTCGCCACCTACAAGCCCGAGGGAGAGAAGGAGGGCTACTTCCTCTTGCTCGCCTCGCCGCAGGAGCTGACGACGGATGCGGACATCGTCCAGAAGGACGTGGTCTTCGTCTTCGACACCTCGGGCTCGATGCAGGACGACCACAAGATCGACCAGGCGCGCACCGCGCTGAAGCGGTGCCTCGGCTACCTCAACAAGGACGATCGCTTCGGCATCGTGGCCTTCAGCGACTCGCTCAATCCCTTCAAGGCCAAGCTCATCCCCGCCTCGCCCGACAACGTGAACGAGGCGCTCGCCTTCGCGGACGGACTCGCAGCCGGCGGCGGCACCAACATCTCCGGCGCGCTGCACGAGGGCCTGAAGATGCTCGACGCGAGCGAGCGCCCGCGCGTGCTGGTGTTCATGACCGACGGCGTGCCGACGTCCGGCGACACGAACCCCGAATCACTCAGCGCGGGCGTGAAGGCGTCGAACACCGGCGGCGCGCGGCTCTTCAGCTTCGGCGTGGGCAGCGACGTGAACACGGTGCTGCTCGAGCGCCTCGGCCGCGAGAACCGCGGCGCCGTCGACTACGTCGCCCCGAACCAGTCGATCGACGCGGTCATCGGCGGCTTCTACGCCAAGATTTCGAAGCCGGTGCTCAGCGACCTGGCCTTCGACTTCGGCGACGTCACGCCGGTGATGCAGTACCCGGATCCGCTGCCGGACCTCTACAAGGGCAGCCAGCTCGTCGTCGTCGGCAAGTACCGCGGCGCGGGCACCGTGAACGCCAAGCTCACTGGCACGCTCAACGGCAAGAAGGTGGAGCTGCCGTTCGCCGCCACGTTCCCTGCGAGCGCCTCGCGCGACGCCTTCGTCGCGCGGCTCTGGGCCGAGAAGCGCATCGACACGCTCATGGCCCAGATGCGCATGGCCGGCGAGCGCGCCGAGGCCAAGAGCGAGGTCATCTCGCTCTCGAAGCAGTACCGGATCATGACGCCGTACACGTCGCTGGTGGCGGTGAAGACCGGGCCGATGGTGGCGAGCGTCTTCCCCGCGCGCGTGAAGCCCGGCGACCCGGTCATCCACGTGCGCGCCCCGCGCGACGCGAGCGTGCGCGTTCGCATCCCCGCCTTCGACGTGGACAAGGCCGCGCGCTGGGATACCGCGCTCGGCGTTTGGACCGCGCGCTTCCTGGTACCCGCGGACACCACCGACGGCAGCTACGCCATCCAGATCGACATCCGCCACGCCGACGGCCACCTCGAGCAGCTCGCCGAGCGCGTGAGCGTGGACACCCACGCGCCCGCAATCGCGGCGAACGCCAAGGGCGGCATCGCGGGTGAAACCATCTCGTTACATGCGCAGGCGGAGCTGAGCCCCTTCGAAGTGGCGAGCGCGCTCTGGCTCCGCAACGACCCGAGCGAGGCTGTGAAGGCGCTCGTGGACGTGCGCCGCGTCACCGCGCACCTCTGGGACGGCCGCGACGTGGAGCTTCACCTCGATCCGGACGGCATCGGCTTCACGGCGCATGCGGAGACGAACCGCGACCTCGCGCCCGGCCGCTATCCGGTCACGTTCACCGCGCAGGACTTCGCGGGCAACGTGGCACAGACGCAAGCCGTGGTGGAGGTCCGCTAGCCATGGACGCGCTCGTCGCCCAGCGGCTCACGTCGCGCTCGCTCGGTGCCTGGTTCGCTGCGATCGGTGTCGTCGCCACGGCCATCGCCATCGCGCGGATCGACGCGAAGGGCCTCGAGCGCATCCACCGCCTGCCCACGCCGGTGCTTGCCGTGCCCGATCGGACCTCGCTCGCGCTCGCGGGCGGCAAGCTCGGCAAGCTGAACGTGCGCGCGAAGGTGCTGGAGACACGCGCGCTGCCGACGTCGAGCCCGGTGATCTCCATTGCGCCCTGGGACGGCAAGCTCGCGGTGGCCAGCTTCGACGACGGCGCTTGGATCCTCGATGGCGACGCCGCGCTGCCGCTCGCGCTGGGCACCGCCGTCAACGACCTCGCCGCGGGCCCGGACGGCTGGCTCTTCGCGGCCACCAACGACGGCGCGTTTCGCGTCTCGCGCGCAGGCACGGTCGAGAAGCTCGCGGACGGCGTGTTCAGCGCGGTGGCCATCTGGCGCGGCCAGCCCTACTTCGCCTCGGCGCACGGGCTCGCGACGATCGACGCGCAGGGCTTCATCACCTACGGCGCCGAGCGCGGCCTGGTGCCCGAGCGTCCGGACGCGCTCGCGGCTTGCGGCAGCGTACTCTGCGTCGCCGCCGAGGATGGACTCTGGCTCTTCGACGGCGCGAGCACCACGCGACGCTCGAGCGGCTCCGGAGATCTGACGTCCGATGCGGTCACCGCCGTCGCCTTCGACGGAACGAGCATCTTCGCGGGCAGCTTCGACGCCGGCTTCGCGCAACTGGGCTCGCACGCCCGCCGGATGGCTCCCGCGGACGGCATTGCCGACGGCCGCATCAACCCGCGCGCGCTCGTGAGCTGGAACGGCTTGTTCCTCGCCGGAACGCCCACTGGCCTCGCCGTCGTGCGCGGTGACTCGGCCGGGCACGTCACGAACCTCCCCACAAAGGAGATCACCTCCGTCGCGACAACTTCAACCGCAGTGTGGGTCGGCTACCGCGGTGGTCTGGCCCGGATCCAGCTGGAGGTCTCATGAGTCGCAACGCGCTGCAGCTCGCGCGACGGGTTGCATCGGAGTTCTTGCTCGCCGCCTACGCTCTCGGCGTCTCGGCCGCGCTGGTGGTTCGCGTCGCCGTTCCCGAGGCGCTCGTGGCCACGGTGCTCGGGCTTCTCGTGGCCGGACGCGCGCTGCTGGGGATGTCGCGAGCGGGCTCGCTGAGGCTGGCGTGGCGCTATCCACGTGTGGACGCGCTGGGGCTGGCGCCGCCCACCGACGCGCTCGGCTGGCGCGTGGCCGAGGCCGCCGAGGCCGTTCTCGCCGCGCTCGACGGCGAGGCCAACGCGTACCGCGACTTCTTCCCCAACGCTCGCCGCGACGTGCGCGCGGCCCTCGCCCTTGCACTCGATCCGCGCGCCCAGTCCGCCGAGGTGGAAGCCGTGGAGCAGCGGCTGGGCGAGATCGAAGCGCGGCTCCGCTCGGCCAGGCCGACGGCGCCCGTGGGCAGCGGCCTGGGCGCGCTGGAGCTGCTCGACGCGCGCTCGCACGCGCTGGCCTCGGCCGTGGAAGAGCTCGCGCCGCGCTCAAATGTCGTCCCCATTCGCAGCGGAGGCCGATCGTGATTCGCCATCCCTACTGGCTCGCGCTCGAGGCGCTCACCGCGGTTGCCGTCGCGGCGATTGGACACTTCGCGCCCGAGCGAAAGCCGCCTCCCGAGCCGGCGCTGCACTTCGCGCTCTCGGTGCTCGGCGAGCGCGAGAATCGCGACGGGAGCTGGCAAGGCACCGACGCGCTCGTCGATCCGGACTCGGGCGTGGATCGCTTTCAGATCAGCGTGCGACCCGAGCTGGATTCGCAGCTCACCATCGACGCCGTGGGCGAGGACGGCATCGAGCGGCTCTTCCCCGCGCCGGGCCAGAGCGGCTTCATGCGCGCGGGCCAGACCTACGGACTCCCTTCACCGCACAGCTTCTACGAGCTCGCCGGGCGCGCGCGCCTGCGCGTGACGGTTCGTCCGCCGGGAACCGCCGATGGTGATCTGCCGCCCGCCGCGCCGCTGCCCGAGGCGCGCATGCGGCCCTACCCACTCAGCGACGGCGCGCGCCACCTCGCCAGCGAGCGCAGCTTCCTCGCGCCACACGGCGGAAAGGTCGAGCTCTCGCTCCAGGGTCACCAGGGCATGGTGGTGCCCACGCCCAGCACCAGCGAGTAGCGGTTCACCGTCACCAGCGGATTGAGCTGGCCGGGCGGCGTGCCGCTCGCGGACGTCTGGGTGAGCCAGAGCCGCTCCGCGCCGAAGAACGCGTGGTAGCGCTGCGACGACCCGTGCATCTTCGGGAAGCTGAACATCACCGCGGCGCCCGCGCCCCAGGTGTAGCCGGTGTCGACGGCCGCGGTGATGGGCTCGTTGATCGACCCCGAGCCGGTGCCCGTGCCGGTGCTGCTCGCGACCGAGTCCTCCTGGCGCAGGAGGTTGTTGCGGCCCCAGAGCTGCAGGGTGAGCGCCCAGCCGTTCTCGAACTTGTGGGTGATGAGCATGGGCAGCTCGAAGCCCAGCGAGCGCGTGCCGAAGGCGCTGGTGTACTTGTTGTTGGTGCCCGTGGCGGTGACGTCGAAGAGGTTGAGCGCGCTCGCGCCCACCACGCGCGGGGCGAAGGCCACGGCCACGCCGAGCTCGGGGTCCTGCCAGGCGGTGACCTTGGTGCCCAGCGAGAGCGCGTTCAGCCAGGGCGCGTAGTAGTGCTGGAACGTCACCTCCGCGCCGACGGTGAGCTGCACCTGGGGCATCACCGCCCAGCGCAGCTCGCCCTCGACGTACGGCGTCCCCGGGATGACCGACTCGCCCAACCCCGCGCCCGGCGCTGGGGCATAGCCGAGCGTGCCTGCGAGCTCGCGCTGGCCCGCCATCTCGGCGGCGTCGGCGGTCATGGGGTGGATGGGCGTGAGCGCGGGGGCCATGCAGCCGGCGCAGCCCAGCGCGCAGAGCGCTGCCGCGACGCGCCACCCGCCCGCTGAGGCTCCACGCTCCATGGCCGGGCATGGGAACCCCTGGCTGCATCGCGAGTCAAGCGCATCGCGCGGCGGTGGGTTAGAAGCTGCGCCATGGGTACCGACCGAATCGAGTGCGAGACGCTGCAGGCATTCATCGAGGAGATCGACAAGGCGGGCGTGCGCGCGGTCGGTCTGCGTGCCGTGAACGAGATCCGGCCGAAGCACCATGCGCACCATCGCGTCGAGGTCGGGCCGCAGAAGTGGGTGGAGCTCTCGAGCTACAGCCAGGGCTCGCTCATCGTGGCCCGGCTCGACGGCGCCGACGGCGCGCAGATCCGCACCGTGCTCGAGGAGCGCGGCCTCTCGGTCCGGGCCGGTTCTGGAAACATCACCTAGTTCCTGGTCGCTGGTTCCTGGTTCCTGGCGGGCGCCCAACCAGGAACCAGGAACTAGGAACCAGGAACCGACTTCGCGATCTTGCTCAGCGCAGCGATCCACAACCTCAGCTCTCTCGGCGAGAGCTGCGCGCGCTGAAACGCACGCGCCAGATCGCGAACCGCGTGCCGTGGATTCTCGGGATCGACGAAGTGGACCGCAGCGAGCGCATCAACGAGCTTGGCCTCGAGCTGTTGCAGCTCGGCGTCGGTGGCAGCGGGCCGCGGCGTGGCCTCGCGCGGCGCGAGGAGCGCCTGGCGCAGCTCGTACGCGTAGATGCCAACGGATTGCGCCAGGTTGATCGACGGCTGCGCTTCATCCACGGGCACCCGCGAGAGCGCATGGCAGCGCGCGACCTCTTCGTTCGAAAGCCCGGCGCGCTCGTCGCCGAAGACGAGCGCGATCTCCTGCCCGGCCTGCGCGCGCTCGGCGGCAGCGGCGGCGAATTCACGCGGCGTGAAGACCGGAACACCCGGCACCTTGCGCGAGCTGGTGCCCACCACCCAGGCCGCGCGCGACACGGCTTCGTCGAGAGAGGGAACGAGCTGGGGCTTGTCGAGGATCTCCTCGCTGTGGACCGCCACGCGGCGGGCGGCGGCGAAGTCGAGCGTGCGCGGATCCACGAGGGTCCAGGTCGCGAGCCCGAAGTTCCGCATCACCCGTGCGACCGCGCCGAGGTTCTCCGGGTTGCGCGGCCGCATGAGCACGAGCCGGATCTGGGAGAGCGCTTGCACGCGCGCAGCCTACCCGCTTTGACACACGCATCGCGTGGCTCGTACAAGGGCGCGTTCCGGGGAGCACCATGAGCGACGCCGCCGTGCAGACCGCCACGCCGCGAAAGACCTTCCATCCGGTGGTCTGGCTCATCCTCTATGTGCCCTTCGGCGCGCTGGGCGGGTTCATCACCATCGCGCTCACCAACCAGGCGAGCGACCACGGCATCTCCATCACCGACGGCGCCTGGATCGCCGGCTCGCAGATGCTCACCCAGTGGCTGAAGTGGCTCTGGGCCCCCGCGGTCGACATCACCCTCTCGCCCAAGCGCTGGTACGTGCTCTCCACGGCGCTCTCGGCGCTGGGCGTGTTCACCATGTCGGCGATCCCGCTCTCGAACGAGCGGCTGGGCATGCTGCTCGTCATCATCGCGCTGGCGAGCATCATCAACTCGGTGGTGGGCATGTCGGTGGAGGCGATGATCGCCTCGCTGACGACGCCCGAAGAGGTGGGCCGGGTGAGCGCCTGGTTCCAGGCGGGCAACCTGGGCGGCAACGGCGTGGGCGGCGGCCTCGGCCTGCTGCTCATGCAGAAGATGCACGCCACGTGGATGTCGGGCGCGATCATGGGCGGGCTCTTCATGCTCTGCTGCACGCCGCTCCTGCTCATGCCCGCGGTGAAGGCGCACAGCAGCGAGCTCAAGCCGGTGGAGGCCGTGAAGAACGTGGCCACCGGGCTGTGGGGCATGCTCAAGACGCGCGTCGGCTTCCTCACGGCGCTGCTCTGCATGCTGCCGGTCTCGACCGGCGCGGCCTCCGGCACGCTCACCCAGGCGGCCGTCGCGGCACACTGGGGCGCGACCACGGGCGATGTGGTGCTCGTGCAGGGCATGTTCGCCGGTTTCATCACCGCCATCGGCTGCTTCGTGGGCGGCTGGGTGTGCGACCGCATGAACGCGCGCACCGCGTACGCGACCTTCGGAATCGTGCTCGTCGTGGTGGCCGCGGCGATGGCCTTCTTCCCGCCCATGCCCGAGACGGCGTGGCACGTGGCCATCCCGGCGATCGGGTTCGATCTGAACGTCCACATGGTCTACGCGGCGTTCAACCTCGTCTACGCGTTTGGCGTGGGGCTCTCGTACGCGGCGTTCACGGCCATGGTGCTGGTGGCGCTCAAGGGCACGGCGGCCGCGACGGGCTACAACGTCTACGCTTCGCTGTCGAACTTCCCCATCTGGTGGCTGGGCCTGCTGCTCGGCTGGGCAGCGGATCCGGCGAAGGGCGCGCGCCACGGGCCGTCGACGATGCTTCTCACCGAGGCGGCACTGGGCGTGGTGGGCGTGATCGTGTTCGCGGTGGCGACGAAGGCAGCAGGCGCCAGGGCCGCGGCCGCCGAACCCACGCCCGAGCCCGCGGCCACTGCGTGATCCGCGGATCCGGATCCGCCGCTGTGTTACCTTGCGCGCCATGAGTTATTTGGTGCTCGCGCGCAAGTGGCGCCCCCAAGCCTTCGCCGACATGACGGGCCAGGAGCACGTGGTCCGCACGCTCGCCAACGCCATCGCGCAGGATCGCGTGGCGCACGCGTACCTCTTCTGCGGCCCGCGCGGCGTGGGCAAGACCACCGCGGCCCGCCTGCTCGCCAAGGCCCTCAACTGCCAGAAGGGGCCGACCGCCACGCCCTGCGGCGAGTGTCCGCCGTGCAAGGAGATCGCCGCCGGAAACGATTTGGACGTCGCGGAGATCGACGGCGCGTCGAACAACGGCGTGGAGAACGTCCGCGAGATCCGCGAGGCCGCGCGCTTCTTGCCCCAGCGCGATCGCAACAAGATCTACATCGTCGACGAAGTGCACATGCTCAGCGGGCCGGCCTTCAACGCGCTCCTCAAGACGCTCGAGGAGCCGCCGCCGCACGTGAAGTTCATCTTCGCGACCACCGAGCCGCACAAGCTGCCGGACACGATCCTCTCGCGGTGCCAGCGCCACAACTTCCGGCGCATCCCCACGGCGATGATGATCGCGCGGCTGCGCGAGATCCTCACCGCCGAGAAGGCGCAGGTCTCCGATCGCTCGCTGGCGCTGGTGGCGCGGCAGAGCGAGGGCGGCATGCGCGACGCGCTCTCGCTGCTCGACCAGATCCTCTCCGCGTGCGGCTCGAACCCGACCGACGAAGCCATCGCCGAGGCGCTGGGCACGGTGGATCGCACGCACGTGCACCGCCTGGCGAAGTCGCTGCTCGAGCGCACGCCGAAGGACGCGCTCGCGGCCATCGACGAGGTCTTCATCCGCGGCGTGGATCTGCGGCGGCTGGCGGAGGAGCTGGCGCTGTACCTGCGGCACGTGCTGGTGGCGAAGGTCACGCGCGAAGCGCCGGACGATCTCGCCGAGAGCGAGAAGAAGGCCGTGCTCGAGCTCGCCAATCCGGCCGATGCGACGCAGATCGCGCGGCTCTTCGATCTGGTGCACGAGTCGGTCTGGGACATCCGCGAGGCGGCGCAGCCCAAGCTCGCGCTGGAAGTCGCGCTGCTGAAGGGCATCCACCTCGCGCCAGGCGCGGCGGTCGAGGAGCTCGTGAGCAAGCTCGAGGCGCTCTCCACCCGCATCCAGAACGGAGGGACCTCGGCCGCGCGCCCGGGTCCGACGTTTCAAGTAGCGACCAGCCCCCAGCCGGTCGCCGTCCAGCCCCCAGTCCCCAGCCCCCAGCCCCAGCGCTCGAGCTCGAAGGTGTTGGTCCTCGACAGCTCTCCGGAAGGCTGCGCGACCGGCGAGTGCCTGCCCGACATCCGTGCGGCCAATGCTGCGAACGGTGTGGTCGTCCCGAACGGCGTCGCGCCTGCGCCGTTGCCGATGCCCGACGACGATCGCGACGAGCCCGAGGCGCCGATCTCGCTCTCGAGCTCGCTCGACAACCTGAGCCTGTCGCTCATCGAGCGCTGGAAGTCGGTGCTCGAGTCGGTGAAGAAGCTGAACCCGCTGCTCGCGGACTCGCTCTCGCACGCGCGGCCGCTGTGGATTCGCTCGGGCGAGGTGGCGGTCGTGTTCGCGGGTCCGCAGGGCGGCTACCACAAGATGCGCGTCGAGCGACCGGTGTCGAAGCCGGATCTCGACAAGGCGCTCGCGGCGCACTTTGGCCGCGCCACGGCGCTCAAGATCGAGAAGGACGCGCCGCTCGAGGACTCGGCGCCGCTCTCGCCGGCCGAGGAGGCCGCGGAGCGCCGGAGCACCCGCGAGCAGCGCCTGACGAAGACCGCGCGCGAGCACCCCTCTGTCCGAGCGGCGCTGCAACTGCTCGGAGGGACCTTGCAAGAGGTCCGCGTTCGTGACGAGATTGCGCCGCCTCCCGAGGAGCCCGAGGGCTTCGACGAGGCCTGAAGCACTTTTTTCCACCGCAGGAAGCGCCCATGCCCGGCATCGACATCAACTTCTTCATCCGTCAGGCCAACAAGCTCACCGAGAAGATCGAGAAGCGGAAGGCTGAGCTCGCCACCGAGACCGTCACCGGCACCGCCGCGGACATGGTCACGGTGACCGCGGCCGGCAACGGCGAGAGCATCAAGTCGATCAAGATCGACAAGAAGGCGCTCGAGGGCGGCGACGTGGCCATGCTCGAGGACATGCTCACGGCGGCCGTGAACCAGGCGCTCACCAACGCGCTCACGCACCGCAACACCGAGCTGTCGAAGGTGTCGAACGGCGTGAAGATCCCGGGCATCACCTGATTCCAGTCGGCGCTCCGCCGCAACCAGGAACCAGGAACCAGGAACTGGCTCGCGATGACTGCTGATCCGATTTCGAGATTGGTCGCCGAGCTCGCCAAGCTGCCAGGCATCGGCGAGAAGAGCGCGCAGCGGCTCGCGTTCCACCTGTTGCAGGGCCCGCGCGAGAGCGCCGTGGCCTTGAGCGACGCCATCCGCGAGGTCACCGAGAAGGTGAAGCTCTGCAGCCAGTGCTGCACGCTCACCGACCGCGAGATCTGCACCACCTGCTCGGATCCGCGCCGCGACGGCAAGCTCCTGTGCGTGGTCGAGAGCGTGCCGGACTTGATGGCCGTGGAGCGCACCCGCGAGTTCAAGGGCCGCTACCACGTGCTGCACGGCTCGCTCTCGCCGCTCGAGGGCGTGGGGCCGGATCAGCTGCGCATCAAGGAGCTGCTCACGCGGCTCGGCGCGGGTGAAGTGCAGGAGGTGATCGTGGCCACCAACCCGGACGTCGAGGGCGAGGCCACGGCGCTCTACCTGCTGCGCCTGCTCAAGCCGATGGGCCTCAAGCTCACCCGCATTGCCCAGGGCGTGCCCATGGGCGGCGACCTCGAGTACGCCGACCCGGCCACCCTCGCGCGCGCCCTCTCGGGCCGCCGCGAGCTGTGAAACGCGAGAAGCCCTCGCGCGTCTGATCCGCGCGGATCCAGCGGGTCAAGCGCGTTTCGAGAGCGCGTTTCAGCCCGCCCTTGCCACCCCCGGAAGGCGATGCTAAGACCTCGACTCCACGTCTCTTTCGCTCGCTTGCCCCGGAGCGCCCGAGACCGACGACCGCGGAGCTTCCGCCGGCCCACCGGCCGGTGAAGGAGAGAGCGCGCCAATGAATCCGCAGTTGGTGATGTACGAAGAGGAGTACAACCAGATCAACGCGATCTGCGAGCGCCTCACGCGCGACGCGAACGCGAAGGTCGTGTTCCTCGTCGACAAGAACGGCCAGCTCATCAGCGCCCAGGGCGCCACCGCCGACATCGACACCACCAGCCTCGCCTCCCTCACGGCCGGCAACGTGGCGGCCATGGGCGGCTTGGCCAAGCTCATCGGCGAGAACGAGTTCCCCAACCAGTTCCACGAAGGCAGCCGCGACTCGCTGCACATGACCATCGTGGGCAGCCGGGTGGTGCTGGTGGTCATCTTCGACACCAAGGCCACCCCGCTGGGCCTGGTTCGGTTGCGCGTGAAGAAGGCCACGGACGAGCTCAACAAGATCTTCGAAGGACTGCTCAAGAAGACCGAGCAGCCCGGCGCAGGCTCTCCGTTCGCCGAGATCACCGACGACGACATCGACAATCTCTTCAGCTAACGCCCTTCGCCCGAGACCCCTAGCGATGAGCTTCATCAACTACTCGTCCCGCGAAATCAACTGCAAGATCGTCTATTACGGCCCGGGCTTGTGCGGGAAGACGACCAACTTGCAGTACGTGTACGCAAAGACCGCCGCGGATGCGAAGGGGAAGATGATCTCCCTCGCCACCGAGACCGAGCGCACACTCTTCTTCGACTTCCTCCCGCTCTCGCTCGGCGAGATCCGCGGCTTCAAGACCCGCTTCCACCTGTACACGGTGCCCGGGCAGGTCTTCTACGACGCCAGCCGCAAGCTCATCTTGAAGGGCGTCGACGGCGTGGTCTTCGTGGCCGACAGCCAGATCGAGCGCATGGACGCGAACCTCGAGTCCATGGAGAACCTCAAGGTCAACCTCGCCGAGCAGGGCTTCCAGCTCGAGAAGCTGCCCTTCGTGATTCAGTACAACAAGCGCGACCTGCCAAACGCCGCCTCGAAGGAGGAGCTGCACAACCTCCTCAACCCGCGAAACGTGGCCGAGTTCGAGGCGGTGGCTCCCACGGGCGTCGGGGTGTTCGACACACTCAAGATGGCAGCCAAGCTCGTGCTCACCGAGCTGCGCAAAGATCCGCGGTAACTGTTTGGAAAGATAAGCGGTTGGCCGACCGCTTGCCTTTGACACGCACCGCCATGGCGGGGATGATGCCGGTTCTGTTACCCGGTGACCGCTGAGGGGCGCGCCGGGTCTTTTCGAACAGACCCAGCAGAAGACGAGGTCAGGCCTTGGCAACAACGCGCGCGCTCTTCTTCGTGCTCGGCACCGTGGCGCTCATTCATCCCGGGGTGGCCGCCGCGGCGGACGCCAAGCCCGCGGATGCCAAGCCGGCCGAGACCAAGCCGGCTGACGCCAAGCCTGCCGATGCCAAGCCGGCCGACGCTGCTGCGGCCACGCCCGCTCCCCAGAGCTCGGACGAAGCCTTCGACGTCCGCGTGAAGAGCCTCGAGGAGCAGGTCAACGACATCAAGGAGAAGATCTTCCGCACCAAGGCGCGCCTGCTGCTCTTGCAGGAGACGGTGGTGGGCGGCGACATCGTCTCCGGCGCCCGCGCGGTGATCATCCACAAGAACGAGATGGGTAGCACGTTCGTGCTCACCAGCGTGGCGTACGCGCTCGACGGTCAGCCCATCTTCACCAAGGTCGACGTGAACGGCGACCTCTCCGGCAAGGATCAGATCGAGATCTTCAACGGCCGCATCGTCCCCGGCACGCACCAGCTCACGGTGAAGCTGCAGTACACCGGCCACGGCTTCGGTCCCATCAGCTACCTCGAGGGCTACAAGGTTTCACTCGCATCGAGCTACACCTTCAACGCGGAGGGCGGTAAGGCCACCACGGTCAACGCCATCGGCTACGAGAAGGGCGGCCCCTTCGCCGAGTACAAAGACAAGCCCGACGTGAAATACGAGACCTCGGTGTCCAAGGTGGCCGCGCCCAAGGACTCGGGCGACAAGCCCGCCGAGAAGCCTTCTGCTGACGCCAAGCCCGCCCCGACGCCCTAGCCCGCACGCCATGTCCCGCCTCTCGCGTCGCTCCTCCATGCTCGTGGTGGCCGCCGGGCTGGCGCTGGCGCGGCCCGCGATTGCCCAGAGCACCGCTGAGGCGAAGTCGAAGGTCGACCTCGTCGAGTTGCAGCTCAAGGAAGCCGAAGAGCGCCTGGGCTTCGTGGAGCAGGAGTACGTCCAGCGCAAGGACGCGACCGACGAGCAGCTCCGCCAGGAGCGCTTCGCCAAGGGCGCGAGCGCCTTCGCCGACGCGGACTACAACTCGGCGTCGATCCTCTTCTACGACCTGGTCGAGAACCCGGCGTTCAAGAACGACCCCAACTACGACGACGCCGTCTACTACCTGGGCGAGTCGCTCTACCAGCAGCAGAACCTCCTCGGCGCGCGGCACTTCTTCCGCGAGCTCTTGAACCTGCGCCGCAGCCACTACCGCAGCGCCCTCGCCCGCTATCTGGAGATCGCCGGCAAGCTGAACGACTTCGGCGACGTGGCCGGCTACGTCGACGCCGCCCGCGACGCGCAGGGCAACCTGCCCGCCGAGGTGGGCTACGTCTACGCGAAGTGGCTCTTCAAGCGGCAGGACATTCCCCTCGCGCAGCGCGCGAAGGAGGCCCAGGCCGTCCTCAAGCCCATCGCCGAAGGCAACGGCGATGACCGCCTCGCCGCCATGTACCTCTATGGCGTGCTCGAGGTGCAGCAGGGCAACTTCGACGAGGCCACCGAGACGTACACGCACCTCACCCGCATCGGCTCGCGGAACGAGCGCGAGCGGCAGATCGTGGAGCTCGCGCACCTCGCGCTGGGCCGCATCGCCTACGAGCAGTCGAAGTTCACCGAGGCCATCGACGCGTACCAGGAAGTGGATCGCGACAGCGAGCACTTCACCGAGGCGCTCTATGAAATTGCCTGGGTATTCGTGAAGAAGGGCGAGTACGAGAAGGCGCTGCGCTCGACGGAGATCCTCGACGAGCTCGCGCCCGACTCCATCATCGCGCCCGAGGCCAAGGTGCTCCGCGCGCACCTGTACTTGAAGCTCACCCGCTACGCCGACGCGACTCAAACTTATAAGGACGTCATCAACGCCTACGCGCCCGTGCGCGATGAGGTCGACGCGCTGCTCAAGCTGCACGACGACCCGGTTAAATATTTTGATGATTTGCTCGCGCAGAACGACAAGGACTTCAACGTCACGTCGCTCCTGCCGCCCGCCGCCGCCAAGTGGGCCACAACCCAGCAGGACGTCGCCGAGGCCATGCGCGTCTCGGGCGATCTCGGCGCGAGCCGCAAGGGCGTCGACGAGGGCAACGACCTCGCCCAGCAGATCCTCAAGCAGATCGACGAGAAGGGCGCCAACGCCTTCCCTGTGCTGCAAGAGGGCTTCAGCAAGGCCGAAGCCGTCGACGCCACGCTCACCAACGACTCGCAGTTGCTCGTCGACGCGCAGCGGCTCATCGTGGAGTCGAAGGTCGGCGACCTCGCGGTAGAGCTCGAGGCGGCGCGCAAGGAGCGCGAGGCCCTGGAGCAGAAGTTCAAGACCCTGCCCCAATCCGACCAGGACCTCGCCACCCGCAAGGCCCGCTACCAGAACCGCCTCGATGCGATCGATCACACCGCCTTCCAGCTCCAGAACCAGATCGAAGCCATGAACGCGGCGCTGGCCTCCATCGAGAAGTGGGTGGTCGACACGCGCGCGGAGCGCACCAACGACCCCGCAGCCGAGAAGAAGTTCCTCGCCGACGTGAAGGATGTCCGCGGCGAGGTGGCCGATCTCAGCAAGACCGTCGCCGAGGTGCGCCAAGGCATCAAGAACGAGAAGCTGCGCTCCGGCAACGCCACCGCCGACGACCAGGTTCGCGCCCAGTACCAGCAAGCCCTCGACCGCGAGAAGGCCGTGCTCGCCCAGGCCGCCTCGCGCCTCGGGCCGGATGACCAGGCGCTCGCGGAACGCATCGCCGGCGTGCAGAAGCGCGTCGAGGGCGACCGCGCCCGCGTGGCCTCCGCCAAGCTCCAGCTCCAGACGGCCGTCGCCAACAAGGCCGAGAACATCCGTCGCCAGGTCGAGGAGGAGCAGAACAAGCTGCGCGGCTACTCCGGCGAAGTCGACAACGTGGCCGGCAACGCGCGCAACCTGGTGGGCCGCATCGCCTACGACAGCTTCAAGCGCGTGCGGAAGCAGTTCTACGACATGGTGCTCAAGGCCGACGTGGGCATGGTCGACGTGGCCTGGACCAAGAAGCAGGACGACACCAACAAGATCCAGGAGCTCAGCAAGAACAAGGACAAGGAGCTGAAGAGCCTGGACGACGAGTTCAAAGAAGTCTTGAAGGACGTGGACTGATGCGGGCGCCGCTCACCATCGCGTTGCTGGCGAGCGCGGCCATGGCCGCGAGCGCACTCGCTGCGCCCAAGGGCAAGAAGGCCGCCGCCAAGCCCGAGGCCTCGCCCGACGGCGGCGCTGCCCTGTCCGCCCCGCCCCCTCAGGCCTGCACGCCCGTGGGCCAGACTTCGGAGAAGAAGGACGCCACCGTCAAGGACGTCGACAAGTCGGGCCTGGAGCAGTACGGCAAGACGCCCGAGGAGAAGGCCGAGCTCAAGGAGCTCAACGATACGGTTAAAGAGTACGAGGCCGAGAGTAAAGAGTACCGCAAGGAGATCCAGCTCCTCGTGGAGAAGAAGTACAAGGACAAGCGCGACCTGCTCGGCGCCTCGTACGAAAAGGCCATCTCCGACCTGGAGGTGGTCCAGCGCCAGGAGCGCCTCGACGCCATCGCCCAGTTCGAGGAGTTCCTCTCCCGCTACCCCGACGAGCCGCGCTACACGCCCGACGTGATGTACCGCCTCGCCGAGCTCTACTACGAGAAGAGCGAGGACGATCAGCTCGCCGCCGAGAAGCAGTACGAGGCGACCTTGAAGCTGGTGGAAGAGGGCAAGGTCGCCGCCGCGCCGCCCGAGCCGGTGGCCGACTTCTCCAAGTCCATCGCGCTCTACCAGCAGCTGCTCGCCAGGTTCGCCGACTACCGCTACAACGACGGCACCTACTACCTGCTCGGCTACACCGACGAGAAGCAGGGCAAGTTCGAAGAAGCGCTCACCGCGTACCAAACCCTGATTCAAAAGTACCCGGGCTCGCGCTTCATCCCCCAGGCCTGGATGCGCCAGGGCGAGTACTACTTCGACCAGACCGACGACGCCGCCATCAAGAAGGCCATCGAGGCCTATTCGAAAGCCATCGCCTTCAAGGACGATCCGCTCTACGACAAGGCACTCTATAAGCTCGGTTGGGCGTACTATAAAGTCGACGACTTCGATCACTCCGTCGAGACGTTCACCGCGCTCCTCGACTTCTACCAGGCCAAGACCTCGGGCGATGAGCAGCTCGGCGGTGACCTGGTGAACGAAGCGCTCCAGTACACCGCGATCTCGTTTGCCGACGAGAAGTGGGGCTCCGTCGACAAGGCCAAGGCCTGGTACGCGAAGGTTGGAACCAAGGCCTACGAGGCCGAGGTCTTCCACCGCCTCGGCGACGTGTTCTTCGATCAGACCAAGCAGGACGATGCCATCGCCAGCTACCGCATGTTCCTGAGCCTGGCGCCCTTGTCGAAGGACGCGCCCGGCGTGCAGGACCGCATCGTCCAGGCGTACGAGCGCAACCGCGACTTCGACCGCGCCTTCGCCGAGCGCGAGCTGCTCATTCAGAACTACGGGCCGAACTCCAAGTGGGCCGACGCCAACAAGCGCGACCCGGACGTGATTCACGCCGCCACTGCCCTCTCGGAGCGCAGCCTCTACTCGAGCGCGATCTTCCACCACAAGCAGGCGCTGGCCTACAAGACCGACGGCAAGACCGAGCTCGCGTTCAAGGAGTTCCAGACCGCCGCGCGCGGCTACGGCGCGTACCTCGAGCGCTTCCCGCACTCGAAGGAATCGTACGACCTCACGTTCTACTTTGCAGAGTGTCTGTACAACTCCTTCGACTACGAGAAGGCGTCTAAACAGTACGCGGTGGTGCGTGACTCCAACGCCGACACCACGCACACCCAGGAAGCCGCCGAAGGCGCCGTCTTCGCCATCCAGCACGAGATCGAGCAGGAGACCAAGTCGGGCAAGCTGCCTGCGCGGCCGGTCATCCTCTCCGCGCAGCGCAAGGACGGCGAGAAGATCGAGCCGGTGCCGCTCCCGCCCATCGTGCAGTCGTACATCGACGCGATCGACGGATACTTGAAGATCTTCCCCAAGTGCGACCGCGCCGCCGCCTTCGCGCACAACGCGGGCGTCATCTACTACACCTACAATCAATTCCCCGAGGCGCGCACCCGCTTCCAGGGCGTCATTACCAACTACCCCGACAGCATGGTGGCCAAGCTCGCCACCAACCTCATCGTCGAGACGTTCCTCTCGTCGAAGGATTGGAAGCAGGTCGAGGACACCTCCGGCGCGCTGGCCCAGAACGCGTGCAAGGTCGATCCGACCGGCGAGGCGTGCGTCACCCTCACCAAGTACAAGCTGGCAGGTCGGTTCAAGCGCGCCGACGAGCTCATGGCCGCCGGCAAGTTCGAGGAAGCCGCTGCCAAGTACATCGAGTTGGTGGACGAGGTGCAGAAAGAGGCCAAGGCCGGCCACCAGGACGCCATCCGCGACGCCCAGCAGTTCTGCGACAAGGCGCTCAACAACGCCGCCGTGTGCCTCGAGTCGGCCCACCGCTTCGATTCGGCGCTCACGATCTACGAGCGCCTCTACACCGACTACCCGAAGAGCACGCTCGCCGACTCCGCGCTGTTCCGCGTGGGCGTCGACGCGCAGCAGAGCTACGACTTCGACAAGGCCATCGAGCGCTACAACAAGCTGATTAGAGACTACCCGACCTCGAAGGATCGCTCGAAGGCGCTCTTCAACGAAGCCCAGCTGCTCGAGGGCGACCAGCGCTACAAGGAAGCGGCCAAGGCCTTCATCCAGTACGCCGAGACCTTCAGCGAGCAGGACGACGCGCCCGACAACGCCTACCACGCGGCGATCATCTACGACCGCATGAAGGACTACAAAGGCGAGATCGCCGCGCTCCAGGAGTTCCAGCGCAAGTTCAACAAGAACACCAAGCAGCAGGAGCACGTGGTCGAGTCGTACAAGCGCATCGCCGAGGCGTACGAGAAGCTCGGCAACTCCAGCGGCGCGCTCGGCGCGTACAAGCAGTGCGTCGACGAGTACAAGAAGCGCGGCATGAAGGTGGACCAGGGCATCGCGTCCAACGCCGCCGCCGAGGCCTCGTTCATGCTCGCGGAGAAGGAGTTCGCCACCTTCGACAAGCTGAAGATCACCGGCCGCGGCAAGGCGCTCACCAACAGCTTCAAGGCCAAGCAGACGGTGATGAAGAAGGCCGCCGACGCCTACAAGCTCGTCCTGCCCTACAAGCGCGTGGAGTGGACGCTCGCCGCGTTCTACCGCCTCGGCTTCTTGCTCGAGCGCTTCTCGAATACGGTCGTCGAGGCGCCCATCCCGCCCGAGGTGAAGCGGCTCGGCGACGAGGCCGTGGCCTCGTACCAGGACCAGCTCGGTCAGATGTCGGCGCAGCTCGATGACAAGGCCGTGGAGGCCTACCAGGCGACCTTGACCGAGGCCAAGAAGGCCCACGTGCTCAACAACGAGTGGATCAAGAAGACACTCGAAAGTTTGAATCGCTACCGTCCTAAAGAGTATCCGCTGCTGAAGGATCCGAAGAGCACCCTCAACTTCGATCCGCTCTACCAGCCGATGTGGTCCGACACGCCCGACGGGCCCACGCAGCAGGCCGCGCCCGCGCCGCAGCAGGCGCCCGCTCCCGCCCCGGCCCCGGTGAACAACGTCTCCACCACGAGCTCCAACCCCACTCCAGGCAAGGTCACCGGCAATGAGAAGTGACCTCGCCCGAAGCGCCGTGGTCGTCGCCGCGCTCGCGGGCGCGCTCGCGTGCTCGCACGCCAAGCCTGCGCCGACTGCGGATGCGACCGACGCGGGTGCGTCCGATGCCGCGTCGACGTCGAGCGCGCCCACGGCCACGCCCGTCGCTGCGACACCGGAGAACGCGGGCAGCAAGCTCGACACCAAGGGCGACGACGCCCAGCCTCCGCCGCCGAAGCCGAGGCCGGCCGAGCCCGAGAAGGTGGCGGATCCGGCGGTGCGCCAGGCGTTCAGCGCCGCGGCCGCCGCCGAGGCCAGCGGCAACCTCGACGGCGCCGTGGCCAGCCTCAAGGACGCGCTCAGCCGCGACTTCAAGCTCCCCTGGGCCCACTACGACCTGGGCATCATCTACGAGCGCAAGGGCCAGCTCGCACCTGCGCTCGACCAGTACCGCAAGGCGCTCGAGGTGAAGCCCGACTTCGGGCCGGCGGCGATGGCCGAGGCGCGGCTCCTCGTGCGCCAGCGCCGCATGAGCGAAGCCGAAGGCGACCTGCGCGGCCGCGTGAACGCGCATCCGGAAGCGCTCGGGCTGCGCAACGCGCTGGTGTTCACGCTGGTGCAGGAGTCGCAGTACGACCAGGCCGTGGTCGAGGCCAAGAAGGTACTCAAGGCCGACGAGAAGAACTCGGACGCGATGTTCCAGCTGGCTACTGTCTATTACAAACAAGGCAAGAACGAGCTGGCGCTGATGGTGCTCACCAACGCCGCCGCGATCCGCCCCGACGATCCCCAGATCCAGAACGCGCTCGGCTTCGTGCACATCGCGCTCAAGGAGCGCGAGAAGGCCCTCGAAGACTTCCGCAAGGCCGCCTCGCTCTCGCCCGACTTCGCCGAGGCGCACAACAACCTGGGGGCGCTCTACAACGAGGCGCAGGACTATCCGGCGGCGGTGCGCGAGCTGGAGCTCGCCGTCCGCGACGGGCCCGACTACGCCCCCGCGCACCTGAACCTGGGCAACGCCTACCGCGGCAACCAGCAGTACGACCAGGCGCTCGCCGAGTACCAGAAGGTCCTCTCGCTCAAGCCCAACGACAAGGACACCCTCTTCAACCTGGCGGTGCTCTACTTCGACGGCGACTTCTCGAACATGTCGCTCACGGATCGCCTGGAGAAGGCGAACGGCTACTTCGATCAGTACCGCTCGGCCGGCGGCGACGACCCCAAGGTCGACCAGTACAAGAAGGACCTGGCCAAGCTCGAGGAGAAGGAGAAGCGCCGCCTCGAGCGCGAGCAGAAGGACAAGCTCCGGAAGGCCCAGAAGGCACAGAAGGACGCCGAGAAGGCCCAGAAGGACGCCGCGAGCGGCGCCAAGCTCAAGGACGACTCCGGCGGCGGCGCCAAGCTCAAGGACGACAGCGGCAGCACGCCAGCGCCCACGGGCGGCACCAAGCTCAAGGATACGAAGGCCGACAGCACGGCAAAGCCTTCCGGGAAAGCATCTCCCACCGCGGCCCCGAGTGGCGGTAAGCTCGGCGGCGGAGACGACAAGTGACCCGCGCCCTCGCCCGCCTCGCCCTCGCGCTCGCGACCTTCGCCGCCGGCCAAGCCTTCGCGGCCGACGTCAAGAAGCCGCACAAGGTCATCCGGCTGGACAGCATCACCATCGAGGGCAAGATCCAGAAACCGCAGGCGTTCCTGCTCCTTCAGCGCTCCAACCTGAACTTCGAGGAGCTGGAGCGCACGGAGAGCTTCATTCCGAAGGTGATCAAGAGCGTCGACAAGGATCCCTTCTAGGCTTTTGAGAACTTATGGGGCCCGCCGAGCGTCAAAACGGTCGGGCCCCGCAGCAGGCTGAGGCGGGCCCAAGAGGAAGCACATGGCGGCCAATCCGTTGGGAAAAGTGCTGCGCCTGGGAGTGATCCAGGGCGGCAAGATCATCGAAGACCGGACCCTCGACAAGCGGGAGAACGTCTCCATCGGCAACGACGGGAAGAACACCGTCGTGGTGCCCATGAGCAACCTCCCCAAGTCGCTGGTGGTCTTCGAGCTCAAGGGCACGCAGTACTCGCTCTGCTTCACCGAGGACATGGACGGCCGGCTCTCCACCGGCGGCGGCTCCAACGACCAGCTCAGCTTCGCGGCCCTGAAGAGCCAGGGCCTGGCCAAGAAGCGCGGCGACGTCTACGTGATGCCGCTGACCGAGTCGGCCAAGGGCAAGCTCTCGCTGGGCGAGATCACCCTGCTCTTCCAGTTCGTAAACCCGCCCAAGGTGCTGCCCAAGATGGAGCTGCCCAAGGCGGCCAAGGGCGGCCTGGTCAACACCGTCGATCGCACGTTCACCGGCGTGCTGATGTTCTTCCTCTTCATCGAGTTCGCCGGCGCGGGCGCGCTCTCGCGCATGCCGCTGCCGAACGACGACGTGTCGCTCGAGGAGCTGCCCGATCGCTTCGTGAAGATGGTGGTGCCGGAGAAGAAGCCCGAGCCGCCCAAGCCTAAAGACGACGGCAAGAAGCCCGAAGAGGCCAAGAAGGACGACACGCCCAAGGAGAACAAGAAGGAGCCGCCCAAGGACTCCGCGCAGCACAAGGCGGAGGTGGCGCAGAAGGTGGCGAGCAAGGGCCTCTTGAAGGTCCTCGGCGCGCAGGGCGGCGTGGGCGCGGGCATCGCCGACGTGCTCGGCAACGGCGCGGCAGCCACCGACGTGGCCAGCGCGCTCGCGGGCGCCTCGGGCGTGGCCACGGCCCAGAGCGACGCGGTGGGCGGCCCCAAGGGCGGCGGCGCAGGGAGCGCGGCTGGCATCGGCGACCTGGGAACCCAGGGCGGCGGCGCGGTCGACACCGGCCCCAAGAAGGAAGCGCAGATCCGCGGCCGGGTGATGGACTCCGCTCCCGAAGTGGAGTCGAGCGATCTCGACAAGGCCGCGCTCGCGCGCTTCATCAAGGTGCGCCTCTCGGCCATCCAGGCCTGCTACGAGGCCCAGCTCAAGCGCAACCCGCAGCTCAAGGGCAAGATCGTGGTGCGCTTCACCATCGGCTCCACCGGCCGCGTGACCGACGTAGAGATCGACGAGAACCAGATGGGCAACGACGAGGTGGCCAGCTGCATCAAGGCCAAGATCCGCGCCTGGACCACGCCCTTCAAGCCCGACGGCGACGCGACGGTGAGCTATCCGTTCGTGTTCCAGCCGGCGAGCTGACGCGGCGAGAAGGAGCAACTCGTGCAGAAGGCGCGGCGCCTGGCTGAGGTGAAGGACCTCCTGGCGTCGCCCGAATTTCTGGCGTGGTGGGAGAGCCTCACCACCGCGCGCCAGAAGCTGCGCGAGCTCACCGAGCAGTACGACGAGCTGCTCACCCAGGCCATGCTCATGGACTTCCGCGCGGAGCTCGCGCAGAAGAACGCCATCGACACCCTCTACCGCTCGGGCGAGCACGAGGACGCCGCCGCGGGGCTGCTGGCGGAGAGCACGGAGCTCGAGAACCAGAGCTTCAAGAGCGTGGGCGAATTCGAGGAGCTGCGCTTCAAGGCCTCGGAGACCTGGTACAAGCTCGGCGCCGCGGAGCGACAGCTGGAAGAGCAGAAGGAGCAGCTTACGCTCGCCCAGCAGCACCGCGAGAAGCTCCAGGGCAGCGCGCGCCGCGAGGCCGACGCCCGCTTCAGCCAGCGCGAGCACGAGCTCAAGCTGGCCGAGCGCGCCTTCCGCCAGCTCCAGCAGGAGTACGACCGCGAGAACGGCCGCAAGACGCGCGTCTGGGACGAGGTGGAGCGCATCTGGGCCAAGAGCGCGGAGATGAGCCTCACCATGGCCGAGAAGAAGATGCAGGCCAAGAAGGTGCGGCGCGAGGCGGAGACCGGCTTCGCCCAGGCCGAGGAGCGCAAGCAGCGCGCCCAGAAGCTCCGCGCCGAGGCGGACGCCAAGGGCGCCACCCGCGAGCAGGCCAGCCAGAAGGTGGCCGAGGTGCTGAACCAGGCGCGCGAGAAGTTCTCCTGCGCCATCGGCGACGAGTTCTTGTATTTCAGGGAGCGCGACCAGAGCCAGCGCGCCTTCGCCGTAAGCCTGGTTGCCGACAGCCAGACGTTCAACATCGAAGTGAAGCCGCTGGCCATCTACAACGTCGACCGCAACCGCGGGGTGAGCTTCCTGGAGCCGGCGGTGGAGCAGCCGCCCTCGGTCGAAGAGGGCGACCGCCGCTTCGAGGCCTACTTCCTTCAGGGGCGCAAGGGCGAGAAGAAGCCCGCCGCCGCCGGATAGCCCGGACCCACCATGCAAAAGCTCGAGGTGCTCAGCCGTTCGCCGCTTTTCGAGATGCTCTCCACGCCGGAGCTGGAGTTCGTGGCCGATCTCTCGCGGCCGCGGCGCTACGCAGCGGGGGAGATCGTCTTCGAGGAGGGCGAGCTGGGTGACTCGCTCTACGTGATCGTCGAGGGCGAGGTGGAGGTCTTGCGCAAGAACGACTCCGGCGAGCTCAAGGTGCTCACCACCCTGGCCGCGCCCGCGTTCTTCGGCGAGATGTCGCTCATCGATAAGGAGTACCGGTCGGCGAGCGTCCGGGCCAAGACGGAGGCCGTGTTGCTCCACCTGACGGCCGAGAACCTGGCGTTGTTTCGCAAGCAGTACCGCGACGGGTTCACCTTCCTGGTGATCAACATTGCCCGGGTCTTGAGCAGCCGGCTTCGCGACGCCAACCAGCGCCTCGCCACGCGCTTGTAGGGTGTGACCGTTCGATCGCGTCTTGGGTCTAAGTGCTCGACGCGACGCCGGTTTGCGCGATCGTTTTGAATGCCGGGAGGGGCGTGTGGACACCTGGTCTTTCGTTGACACCCTGCGACACGCGCTCCTATAGTCCGGATCCTGCAAGACGTTTCGGGCGCGAAGAGGGGACGAACCCGTGCGACGGTTGACTTTTCTCATCTCCAGCCTGGCTTTTCTGGCGCCCGCCTACGGCCAGGCTCCCGCTTCCGCCCCGGCCTCCACGCCGGCGCCCACCGCCGCACCTTCCGGCGATGAGTCCTTGAAGTTCGAGTCGAACGAGAAGCTCTCCGACAAGGACAAGGTCAGCCACAGCGCCGCGATCATCGCCAAGATGCGCGACACGCTGAAGGTGGTGCTCCAGAAGCTCACCGAGGCGCGCGAAGCGAAGGACGTGGTGCGCCTCAACTGCGTGAATGAAAAGCTCACGCAGATCAAAGGCTTCATCAAAATCGGCGAGCAGGCTGACCTGGGGCTCCAGGAGGCCGTGGCCAAGACGGACTCGGGCGCCGCCGATCACGAGTTCACCAAGGTGGAGATCGCCGGGCAGCGCGTGGCGCAGCTCCGCGCCGACGCCGAGGCCTGCATCGGCGAGATCGCCTGGAACGGCACCGAGGGCCAGACCAAGGTCGACGTGACCGAGCCCGCGGACCTGCCCGTCGCTTCCACGTCGCCCGCTCCGCCGTCGCCGCCCTCGGTGGTCGTTCCGCCGCCGGCGAGCGCATCCACTCAACCTTGAAAAGCTCCTAGGGAGAGCCGCACCGGTTCGTCGGAGGGGGAAACAGCGCTGTTCACATGAGCTCGCAGCGGGCCAGGCCGGCTCTCGCCGCACACGCTGAACACCTCCGCGCCGTCACACCCATGGTCAAGCGACTTGCACTGCTGCTCTGCGGAGCCCTCGTCCTCGCCGCTGCCCCGCGCGCCGCGCAGGCGGACGAGAACGGCCTGAAGATCGGCGATGGCCGGTTGCATCCCTACTTCGATCTCGAGACCGTCTACGACACCGCGGCTCAGCTGCAGCTCAACAACGACGGCACCGCCAGCGGCGTCGGCGACTTCATCTTCCACTTCCGCCCGGGCATCAAGCTCGACATCCCCTCGCCCAACCTGAGCATCAACTTGGGCGCGGCGCTGGAGTACCTCGTCTATGCGGGGCTCAGCACCGGAACCGCGTCGAGCCTCGACCGCTTGCAGACCGAGTGCAACCTCGACCTGGGCATCCTGCGCGGCTCGATCGTGAGCTTCGATCTGGGCGATCACCTCACCCGGAGCAACCAGACCACCGACGTGGGCCTGCCCTTCGGCGCGCTGTCCCTTTACAACGACGCGCGCGCCGCGATCACCATCGCACCCGGGGGCGGCTCGCTCACCATCTCGCCCGGGTACCACTTCATGGTGGAGGGCTTCTCGGCGCTGGGGAACATCACCAACACCAGCGGCAACTCGGCGGTGCCCAGCGATCTCTCGGCGCTCAACTACATCCAGCATCGCATCACGCTGGAGAACCGCTGGCGCTTCCTGCCCAAGACCGCCGTGCTGCTCGACGGCGAGTACAACATCCGCAACTACAACTCCGACGTGGGTACCGCGGGTACGGGCAACGTGAATATCAACTACGTAAAGGCCACCACCGGCGTGACCGGCCTGGTGACGCCGCACTTCTCCACCGTGCTCCGCCTGGGCTGGGCCGTGGATACGGCCGCCGGCTCGTTCAACAGCATCATCGGACAGCTCGAGGGCACCTACCTGGCCAATGAGACCTCGCAGGTGCGGCTGGGCTTCCTGCGCAACTTCGAGCCGGTGTCGTTCCCGTACGTGAGTTACGAGGATGATCGCGGCTACCTGCAGGGCCGCCTGGGCGCCTTCGGGCGGCTCACCGTGAACGCTCAGGTGATGGTGGACTACCTCGGCTTCCGCGGCGGGCAGGCGCGAAATGACCTGGTCTTCACTGCGGGCGCCGGCGCCGACTTCGAGGTCACCCGCTGGTTCATCGTCTCCGCAGGCGACTCGTTCACCACGCGCGCGTCGGACCTCAAGGGCGACCCGATCGACGCGGGACTGAACCTCTCCTCGGACCAGGTCTACCTGAGGCTGACGTTCATCTACTGAGCCTCGCTCCATGAACCTCCGCTTGCTCCTGGCTGCCGCGGCGCTCGCCCTGGCCGCCTGCCGCACCCCCAGCCCCACGCCCGAGGCCACGCCTCCGCCCACGCTCCCCGACGGCGGCGCGCCCGAGGCCAACGTGCTCGGCCGCGGCGACGTGGTCGAGGTCAAGGTCTTCCAGGAGCCGGACTTCTCCGGCGTCTACCGGGTGGGCAGCTCTGGCACCATCGACTTCCCGTTCTGCAAGAACCTGCCGGTGGTGGGCCTCACGCCAGAAGAAGTGGGCGCCAAGCTCACGGTGTGCCTCGCGCCGCGGGTCCTCAAGAACCCGCAGATCACGGTGAGCACGCGCGAGTTCAACTCGAAGAAGATCTTCGTGGTGGGCGAGGTGTCCAAGCCGGGGACGTTCCCCTACGAGGACAACATGACCGTCATCCAGGCGGTGACGCTCGCCGGCGGCTTTACCAAGGTCGCAGCCAAGAACTCGGTGACCGTCACGCGCATGGTGGAAGGCCAGGAGACGCGCATCAAGGTCATGGCCGACGACATCGCCCAGGGCAAGGCGCCCAACATGGCGCTCATCCCCGGCGACATCATCTACGTGCCCGAGAGCTTCTTCTAGGTCCGACGTCCGCGCGGCTCAGGTGTTGATGAGCCCCTTGCGGATGCCCTCGGTCACCGCCTCCACGCGGTTGGTGACCTCGAGCTTCTGGTAGATGTGCTCCAGGTGGGTGCGGATGGTCGCGCGCGACACGTTCAGCATCTGCGCGGCCTCCGCGTTCGACACGCCCTTCGCGATCAGCTGCAGGATCTCCTGCTCGCGATCGCTGAGCTTTCGCGTCGGGCCTTCGATCGGCTGCGGCGCCGCGGGCGCAGCCGCGTCGGCGGGCTCGACCTTGAAGTGCTTGAGCAGCCGCCGCGCGAGGTTGGGCTGGATCACCGTGCCGCCGCCTCGAACTTCCTTGATGGCGTCGACGATCTTGTCGGCCGCAGCGCCCTTGAGCAGGTAGCCCGAGGCACCCGCACGGACGGCGTCGAGCACCTTCTCCTCCTCGTCGAAGATCGTGAAGATCAAGATCTCGATGCCCGGGTGCTTGGCCTTCACCGCGCGGGTGACGTCGATGCCGCTCATGCGCGGCAGGCCGAGGTCGCAGAGCAGCACGTCGGGCTTGAGCTTCTCCACCTCTTCGAGCGCTGCCTCACCCGAGAGCGCCGTGCCGACGATTTCGAGATCCGGTGAGGCCTCGAGCAGCTTGAGCTGGCTCTTGAGGATCTTCACCTGGTCTTCGACCACCAGCACGCGGACCTTGCTCGCGGGAGTCTGCGCTTCCATGACGGCTCCTTCTCAGGCGCTCTGCGCAATCGGCTGCGGTGGGTAGGGAATGGCCAGCGCGACGGTGGTGCCCTGGCCGGGCGCGCTCTCCACGTCGACGCGCCCCAGGATCTTGCCGGCGCGCTCGCGCATGTTGAGCAGGCCGTAGTGGCCCTTGGGCGTGACCTTGGGATCGAAGCCCTTGCCGTCATCGCGGACGACGAGCAGCACCGAGCCTTCGTCGAAGGTCACGTTCACCGTCACCGCCTTGGCCTCGGCGTGCTTGGCGGCGTTGGTGAGGCTCTCCTGGAGGATGCGGAAGAGCGTGAGCTGGCCCTCGGCGCCCACGGGCCGCTCGCTGCCGGTCTTGTTGAAGCGGACCTCGAGCTTGAAGCGGTCGCCGCAGGTCTTGCAGTAGTCGGCGAGCGACTGCACCAGGTCGAAGTCCTTGCGCATCATCTGCAGGGAGCGGCGCAGCTCGTCGATGCTCTCTTCGGCGGCGCTCTTGAGCTCCTGCACTTCCTTCTTGAGCTCGGGCTCCTTGGCGAGCTGCTCGATGTACTCGGTCTGGATGATGAGCGAGCTCAGCGACGCGCCCAGGCCGTCGTGGATCTCGCGGGCGAGGCGGTTGCGCTCGTCGATGACGGCCAGCTCGCGCAGATCCTGGTGGAGCGCGACGACTTCACGGTGCGCGTTCTCTTCGCGCTCGTTCAGGTACACGACCACGTACACGACGATGAAGTTCATCGCCGAGTACCAGAGGAGGATCAGCAGCTCCACCATCGCCACTTCGCGGTTGCCGAGGATCTGGTCGATGCGCGCCACGAGCGGCAGCGTGAGCAGCGGCGGCACGATCGCCAGCGGGGTGGGGAAGAGCATCGCGAAGAGCGTGGTGAACAAGAGCTCGGTCGCGAGCAGCGGCGAGTGCAGACCGCCCGACGCCGTCGCCAGGTAGACCATCACCGAGAGGTCGAGGCAGAGCGTGACGAACGTGGCGACGCGCCCGACGATGGGATGTTCCACCACCACGAAGTTGGCGACGGAGTAGGAGAACATGCCGCCGTAGATCAGCAGGCCCCAGAGGCCCTCGGCCTGGAACGCGCGCGCCCACGCGGGCACGGCGAGGACGCCCAGGCCCAGCGCGAGGAAGGCGATGCGCGTGTAGAAGAGCGCGCGGGCGCGGGTGACGAACTTCTCGTGCGCCCAGCGCAGGTTGGGATCGGCCGCGGGGCCGCGGGCGTCGAAGAGCGCCTTGGCCGCGGCGAAGCGGTCGTTGGCGCCGGGCGTGGCCGTGCCGAGCTGGAGCGAGGGTTCCACGGCCAGAGCGTACCAGGAACCAGGATCTGGACTATCGCGTCCGATGCGCAGCCTGGCGCGCGCGCTCTTGGATGAGGTGCTGCACGGCCTGCTTCTCGCTCGGGCGGAAGTCATCGCCCGGGGGCGCGTCGGTCACCACCTTCGCCACCGCGTGCGGATCGACCTTGGTGCTGTGGGGCGTCGGCGCTTCTTCTGATTCGCGCTCGTCCGCCTTCGCGCGCGGATCGTCGGACATCGCCGCGGCCACGCCCCGCTTCGCGCGCGTCTCGATGACGCCCACCTGGCGCTTCACCTCGGGCTCGGCCCAGAGCGCCTGGGCGCGGGTGGCGATGGTCTTTCCGCCGATGGGCACGGTGGCGCAGAAGACGCCGGTGATCAGCGCCAGGGTGACGAACGCGCAGAGCTTGATGAAGCCCCAGATCATGGTCGCCCTCGAGATCGGGCCGACCGCGGCCCACCCAAGGACTACCAGGGCCACTGGAGGGGGGCGAATTTCTCGCCGGCGGCGCGGCGCAAGAGCGCCTCCACCCGGCGCTGCCACTGCGCGCCTTGCCGCTGCAGCTCCGACGGCGGCAAGTAGCCCTGCCGCCCCTGGAGCGCGACGACCTGGTCTGCGCGCGGGCGCATGGCCAGGAAGAAGCGCTCGGCGGCGCCGCGGACGACGTCCAGAAACTCTTCGCGCGGCACCGACAGCGCGACGTCCTCGCAGGCGAGCTCCACGTGCTCGCCGCGATCGAGCACGAGCACGCGGGTGTCGCCGGGCAGGTACACCGAGCGCGCCACCAGGTGATCGCCCGCGGCGAGGACCTCGTCCGGCGGATCGTCGAGCTCGTCGTCGGTGGCGGCCACCATGGCCTCGTAGCGCGCGAGGATCTCCGCGGCGCTTCCCTCGCCCAGGAGCTCCGGCAGTGGCTGCGCGCGCACCTGGATGGCCAGCACCGAGGCCAGGTCGTCGAAGAGCGTGAGCAGGTGCACGTCGGGGCCGGCGAGCTTCTTCTCGGGCCAGCCCAGCGAGGCGTCGGGGAGCAGCCTGGTGCTGGCGTCGGTGAGCACCGCCGCGCCGTCGGAGAGCGCGTTGAAGCCCAGCATGGGCCGGCCCGCCAGCTTGGTCAGGCGACACTGGGGCACGGGCCGGAGCTCGAACTCGAAGGACAGCATCCACTCCCCGATGGCCTGCGAAGCGCGCCTGTCTACCAGAAGTCACCCACTCGGTGACAACTGCCCCGCTTCCTGGCTCGACCGAACCCGGAACGAGGAACCAGGAACCAGGAACTGCCTTGACAGTCCGTGCCAGCCTGAGCACTGCTGCACCGATTCGATCGGAGCGCCGTCTTGGACCTGGGCGACGAGATCCTGGCCCGCGCCCGCGACGCCGCCGCGCGGACCAACCCCGTGCCCGCCACCGACGCGGAGTTGGAAGCGCTTCGCGTCGAAGCCATGGAGCAGCTGGCGCTCATCCCCGAGCCGCCGGCCTATCGCCGCGCGAGCGATCCCGCGCGTGAGGCGGCCAAGGCCCGACTGGGCGCGGCCGAGGCGCTCCTGGAGCGGGCGCTGCTCTTCCGCAAGGCGTCGGCCGGCAGCAAGCTGGAGCCGCAGGGCCGCTCCATCGCCGAGGCGCTCGAAGCCCAGGTGAGCGCTCTCGCGGCCATCGCTTCAGGCCAGGTGGTGAAGGGCGAGCAGCTCGTGGACAAGGCCCGCGTGCGCGCGCGCGCGGTGAGCGAGCTGGCGGCCGCGTTCCATCGCGTGAACGCCGAGCAGAAGCCGGTCTTCGTGCGCCAGACGGGCGTGTCGCGGTTCGATCCCCACGAGCCCGAGCACCTCGAGGTCACGCTGCCCTGCCCCAGCCCGAGCTGCCGCAAACCCGCGCTCTACGCGCTCTCCACGCGCTCGCCCACCCATCGCTTCACCTGCACCACCTGCCGCACGCCGTTCGTGGGCTACTTCGGCGAGGTGCGCAGCGTCGAAGCAGTCCGCCATCCGCGCTTCACGCACTACGCGCTGCAGGTGGAAGAGGTCGGCGGCCGCGATCGGCGCGTGGAGTTCGACGACGCCTCGGGCGGCAACCTCCCCGTGGCCCCGCGCGATCTGGTGGCGCTGCTCTACAACCAGGGGCAGTCGCTGGCCGCGGTGGAGAACCTCTCGAGCGCGCGCGTGCTCTGGGTGCGGCCCAAGGACAACTGCTTCCTGGCCACGGCCGCCTACGGCCCCGACGCGCCCGAGCTCGACACCTTCCGCGCCTTTCGCGACGAGGTGCTCCTGCCGCACCGCACTGGACGGGCCCTGGTGCGCGCGTACTACGCGGTCGGTCCCCACCTCGCGGCGCCCGTGAAGCGCTCGCCGGTGTTGCGCGTGTGGATACGCGGCGTGCTGGAGCCGCTGAGGGGAGAACTGGAGCGGCGGGGACTGGGCCGTTAGGGTGTGCGGGTGAGCAAGTCTGCGGACAAGGTCCTCCTCTTCGTGCTGGTGGCGCTGATCTCGGCTGCCGTGGTGGGCGGGATCCTCGACGCCGTCCAGAACGGCTCGGAGGAGTCTCAGCACCTGCTGGCCAAGGGCGCGCCCGCGCCGGCCTTCACTGCCATCCGCCACGCGGACAAGCAGCCGGTGAAGAGCGAGGACCTCAAGGGCAAGGTCGTGGTGCTGGACTTCTGGGGCACCTGGTGTGGGCCGTGTCGCGCAGAAGCGCCGGTGGTCCGAAACCTGGCCAACGCCTACGCGTCTCAAGGAGTCGTGGTCCTGGCGATGAACAGCGACGGAACGGGCGACGGCCCGGAGAGCCCTGAAGAGGTGCAGCAGTTCCTCGACGCGGCCAAGCTCGCGGACTACCCGGTGGTCTACCCGCAGCGCAGCGCACTGGCGGACTTCAAGGTCGAGAGCTTCCCGACGCTCTACGTCATCGGCCGCGACGGCAAGGTCGCCTTCCGCGACGTGGGCGAGGTCTCCGAGCGCCGGCTTCGGGAGGCCATCGACGCCGCGCTCAAGGGATGAGACTCTGATGAGGAGCTGGCTATAGTCGGCGGCTCGGCGGGCGCAGCCCGCGGGGGAATCGTGGCAAAGCAGGTACTGATCATCGAGGACGACGACGGCGTGGGCAAAGCCATGGCCGAGCTGCTGGTCGGCCTGGGCGAGGTCACGGCGGTCATCGCCAAGAACGGCGCGACGGCCGTCGAGAAGTTTGGCCAGGCCATGTTCGACCTGGTCACCCTCGACATCCTGCTGCCCGGCGGCATGGACGGCTACAAGGTCGCCGAGGCCATCCGCGAGCGCTCGGCGGACGTGCCCATCGTGGTCATCTCCGGGTTCGTGAAGGACCCCAAGGTTCAGAAGGACCTGCAGACCCGCTTCAACATCAAGACCATCCTCCAGAAGCCCATGAAGCCCGACGAGGCCAAGGCGGCCTTCAACGCGGCCTTGGGCCTTCGCGCGACCAGCACCGCCGCCGCCATTGCGCCCGAGCAGAGCGGCCCCACGCGGATGGAGGGCTTCAGCGTCGACCTGGGCGACGTGCCCGTGCCGATGCTGTTCGGCGAGCTGTTCCGCCGCAAGGCCGAGGGCGTGCTCGACCTGATCCGCGGCAACACGAAGAAGCGCTTCTACTTCCAGCGCGGCTTCTTCCGCTACGCCACCTCCAACGTGAAGGCCGAGACCATCTCCGGCCTGCTCGCAGCGAAGGGCGTGCCCGACGCGAAGATCAACCAGGCCATGGCCACCGCCAAGCAGGAAGGCGCGACCCTCACCGATGCGTTGGTGGAGCTCCGGGTCATCGCCGAGCGCGACGTGAACCCGCTCCTGGTGCAGCAGACCGAAGAGGTGGCCACCACGGCGCTGAGCTGGACCGAGGGCAGCGCCACCTTCAAGCCGTCGGCGGTCGACTCGGGCCCCGAGGGCCGCGCGAACCCGGTGATCGTGGTCCTCAAGGGGCTCAAGCGGCTCTCCACGCCGGAGCAGGCGCGCGCCGCGCTCTCCACCGAGGGCAAGTCCGTCCTCGAGCGCACGCCGGAGTTCGAGCGCGAGCTCTTCGCCATCCGCGCGATCTTCGGCGGCGAGGCCATCAGCCCCGCCATCAACGGCAAGCTCACCGTGGCCGAGCTGCTCGGCCGCGCCAAGCCGCCCGACCTGGTCTTGCTCCAGGGCCTCTTCGCCACCGGCCTCGCGCGGGTGAAGGGCCAGATGCCGGTCACGCTCGGCGCGCGGCCCGCGGAGGCGAGCGGGCCCCAGCCGACCAACGTGGCCCGGCCAGCCACCTCGCCCGTGAACAGGCGGCATACCGCCGAGGAGCAGGACGCGCGCAAGCTCGTGCAGGCGGAGCACAAGCGCCTCGCGGGCGCCACCACGCACTACCAGGTGCTCGGCGTGGACAGCCGCACCGACGCCGCCGGCATCAAGAGCGCCTACTTCGGCAAGGCCCGCCAGTTCCACGCCGACAGCTTCGCCGGCCTCGAGCTCGGCGACGCCCAGCCGCTCCTCGAGGAGGTCTTCAAGCGCATCACCGAGGCCAACCGGGTGCTCTCCAGCGAGGACGAGCGCGCCACCTACGACCTCATCCTCAGCAACAAGGCCAAGGGCCTGCCCACCTCGGTCGAGCAGATCATGCAGGCCGAGGCCACCTTCCAGCGCGCCGAGGGCAGCCGCAAGGCCGGCCGCTTGAAGGACGCCGAGAAGCTCTACCGCGAGGCCGTCGGCCTGAACGCCGGCGACGCGAACTACATCTTCCAGCTCGCGCAGCTGGTGCACCAGCTCCAGGGAAAGTCTGGCGCGTCCGAGGTGTTGGACCTGCTGGACAAATCCCTCAAGATCAAGCAGGATAACCTGGCTGCACAGGTGTTGAGGGGCCAGCTGCTCCTCGACGCCGGCAAGGCCAAAGAAGCCCTGGAGATTGGGCGCCACGTCATGGGCGCCAGTGCGGGTTTTCCGGGAGCGATGGATCTCATCAAGGCCGCCAAGGCCGCAGCCGCGGGAGGCGGCGCGACCGAGGGAGAGAAGGGCGGCTTGTTCGGCAAGCTGTTCGGGGGCAAAGGCAAGTAGGACGCCGGACGCAACGCCGGGCTCGGGCCTGGCGACAACTGCAGCCGGTGCAGATGTTCACGGAGTCTGGTTCAGGGCTCTTGTGGCGGCCAGCAAACCGCCCGGTCCGAAAGCCGGAACCCGAGGGAGCCGAGGCCACCGGAAGGTGGCCCTGACCGCGCGAGCCTGAGGGCACTGGGTCCTTGACCGCTGCAGGTCGCGAGCACGGAAGCACAGCGTCCGCCACCTGGCGCCCATGCGCCGAGCGGACCCTCACAGCCATCCCGCCGACGCTCCGGCCGAAGGAGCGACTCGTGCGCGGCGTTGTACCCACGACGGAGAGTCGCACCGATGAGTGAAGAGCAGGTCCCGCCCTCAGGCAATCCTTCCGGCGCCAATGCACCCCAGGCGTCCGGCTCCGCTGGCCAATCTTCGTCGCAGGGCGGACAGCCCGCGAGCTCGGGTCAGCCGCAGTTCAGCAGCGCCCAGCCCAACTTCAACCAGCAAGGCGGCGGCTTTGGCCAGGGTGGTCAGGGCCAAGGCCAGGGCCAGGGCCGCGGGGGGCGCCGCCGCCGTCGCCGCCGTCGCGGCAAGAACCGTGGGCCGCAGCAGCTCGACGCCAACGGCAACCCCATTCCGCAGCAGAGCTTCCAGCAGCAGGGCCAGGGCGGCGAGGCGTACGTGCCGCAGGTGGGCCCGGACGGCCAGCCGCTGCCGCCGCCGCAGGGGGCGCCCCAGGGCCAGCCCGGCCAGCAGCAGCAGCAGCAGCAGTTCCAGCCGCGCCCGCCGCCTCCGCCGGTGCAGACGTTCGCCGTGGAGGGCGTGCTCGACACCGAGGTGAAGGGCGCCTTCGCCTTCCTGCGCAACCCCAAGCGCCAGTGCGCGAGCTCGCCGGATGATCCGGAAGTGCCGCGTCCGCTGGTGCAGCGCCTCCGTTTGCGCGCGGGCCAGATGGTGACCGCGCAGGCCACGCAGCGCGGCGCGCGGCCGCAGGTGCAGCGCATCGAGACCGTGGACGGCCAGACGCCGGACGTGGCCATCAACGCGCCGCACTTTGCGGATCTGACCGTGGTCGATCCCGTTCAGCGCATCGATCTCGAGTACGACCGCAAGGAGATGGTGACGCGCGTCCTCGACTTGATCGCGCCCATCGGCTTCGGCCAGCGCGGCCTGATCGTCGCGCCGCCGAAGACGGGCAAGACCATCATGCTCATGCGGTGCGCCAACGCGATCAGCACCAACCATCCGAAGGCGAAGTTGATGGTGCTGCTCATCGACGAGCGCCCCGAGGAAGTCACCGACATGCGCCGCAACATCCAGGGCGAAGTCATTGCCTCCTCGAGCGACCGCGACACCAAGGAGCACATCCGCCTGGCCGAGCTCACCCTGGAGCGCGCCAAGCGCCTGGTCGAGCGCGGCGAGGACGTGGTGATCCTGCTCGACTCGATCACCCGATTGGCGCGCGCCTACAACAAGGACATCGAGGGCTCGGGCCGCACGCTCTCGGGCGGCGTGGATCAGCGCGCGCTGGAGCGTCCGAAGAAGCTGTTCGGCGCGGCGCGCAAGATCGAAGAGGGCGGCTCGCTGACCATCCTCGGCACGGCGCTGGTGGACACCGGCAGCCGCATGGACGAGGTGATCTTCGAGGAGTTCAAGGGCACCGGCAACATGGAGGTCACCCTCGACCGCCAGCTCTCGGAGAAGCGCATCTGGCCGGCCATCAATATCCCGGCCTCCGGCACGCGCAAGGAAGAGAAGCTGATGGATCACAAAGAGTTCGACAAGGTGAAGAAGCTCCGCCAGATGCTCTATTCGATGAAGCCGGCCGACGCGATGGAGAAGCTGGTGAAGAAGCTCGCCGAGTACGACTACAACTCGGAGTTCCTCGAGGAGCTGTAGGCTGTATTAACGAGCTGGTTAACGAGCGCCGCCGCGGCCGTCAGGCTCGGGCGGCGTTCGTGTTTCCGCGGTCAGTCGTGGAGAAGCTCGAAGCCGCATTTCCTGCAGTTCTTGCGCACTGGCAGCACGGTCTTTCCTGGCATCCAGCGCGTCCGACATTGCGGACAGCGGAACAGCTTGATCCACGTCGACGCGCCAAAGAGAAACGCGAACACGGCGATCACCGAAGCGGACCATGCGTCGCGTTCGCCGACACCCCGCCGAAGAAGAACCTCGTAGAGGGTCACCGCCGCCGCCACGCCGAGAGGAACCGCAGTCCAAATGGCGATCACGCGACGCCGCATGTCGCGCCACGCGCGGTCGTGAAGCTCCGCGGGCGTCATCCCTCGAGCGACTCCTTCACCACCTTCAGCATCTCGGGATGAAGCTTCCCGTTCGACGCGAGCACGTCCGCGTTCGCGAGATCCAGCTTGCCGCCCTCGAGGTGCGTGACCGTCCCGCCGGCCTCGGTGATGAGCAGCATGCCCGCGGCGACGTCCCAGGCCTTGAGCTTGAACTCGAAGAAGCCGTCGAAGCGGCCGCAGGCCACGTACGCGAGATCCAGCGCCGCCGAGCCCATGCGCCGCATGCCCCGCGCGCGACACGCGAAGTGATCGAAGAGCGTGAGCGTCCGCTCCGGATTGGCCCACATGTCATACGGAAAGCCGGTGGCGAGCAGCGCGTTGCCGAGATCGTCGGCGGTGGTCACCCGAATAGGCCGATCGTTCAGGCTGGCGCCCTCCCCTTTGCCTGCCGTGAAGAGCTCGTTGCGCACCGGATCGAGAATCGCGCCCGCGAGCACGCCCTGCGGGCCCTCGACCGCCACAGACACGCAGTAGTGCGGCACGCCATGCGCGTAGTTGGTGGTCCCGTCGAGCGGGTCGATGATCCACCGGTACGGCGCGCTGCCCGCGCCGGTGCCGCTCTCCTCCGCGAGCACCGCGTGCTCCGGATACGCCGCGCGCAAGTGCGCCAGGATGCGCGCCTCGCTGGCCTTGTCGGCGTCGGTGACCAGGTCGATGCCGCCCTTGAAGGCGATCTCCCGGTGCTGCGCCAACCGAGCGGTCAGCTCCTCGCCGCCCACGCGCGCGGCTGCGGTGGCCGTCGCCCGGAGCGCTGACACGGTCGGTTCCGCGGAGTGTCCCATGCTCGCATCCTAGGTCCTGCCTCGACGCTGCGCAGCGCTCTCCAACGATCCGCGCGCGCTGGGGATGCGCGCCTTCAGGAACTCGAAATACGCCGTCCAGGAACTGCCCCTTTGATCCGAAACCAGCGTAGGATTTGAACGTTTGCGCCGGCGGCCGGCCACTGCCTGAGCGCCCGGAGGTTGCAGTGAGTCTCCACGTTCGCGCCCTGCTCGGCGCGGTGATCTTGTCCGCGCTCGCGGCGGGCTGTAGCCGCACCGAGCCCTACTTCTGCACCACCACCGCAGACTGCGCCGACGGCTTCCACTGCGTCGACCAGCGCTGCGTCCCCGGCGCCGACGGCGTGGTGTGCAACACCGGCGAGACCGCGTGCGGCACCGCGTGCGCCAACCTCTCCACGGACCCGAACAACTGCGGCGCGTGCGGCAACGCCTGCGCCCAGGGCCAGGTCTGCAACCAGGGCGTGTGCGGCCTGCTCTGCGACCCGGGCCTCACCAGCTGCGACGGCGCCTGCGTGAACCTCACCAGCTCCGACGCCAACTGCGGCGCCTGCGGCAACGCCTGCGGCCCGCAGCAGACCTGCCTGGCCAGCACCTGCACCTGCCCCGCGCCCAGCAGCGCCTGCGGCACCGAGTGCGTGCACCTCGACCAGGACCCCAACAACTGCGGCCGCTGCGGCAACGCCTGCCCCGCGGGCGAGCTCTGCGTGAACGGCAACTGCGGCTGTGGCGGCGGCGAGTCGCTCTGCGGCGGCGCCTGCGTCGACACCCAGGATGATCCCGACAACTGCGGCGGCTGCGGCATCGTCTGCGCCGCGAACGCGCTCTGCCAGCAGGGCGGCTGCGTCACCCAGTGCAGCACCGGCTTCACCCCCTGCGGCCGCTCCTGCGTGGACCTCGGCAACGACCCCAACCACTGCGGCACCTGCACCAACGCCTGCCACCCCGATCAGGTCTGCGACTTCGGCGGCTGCGCCTGCGGTGTGGGCCGGACCAACTGCAACGGCGCGTGCGTGAACGAGCAGTCCGACGACAACAACTGCGGCGCCTGCGGCCACGCCTGCGGCCCGGGCTCGACCTGCGTGCTCGGCCAATGCTCGTGCGGCGTGGGCAAGCTGGAGTGCAACGGCACCTGCGTGGACCCCGGAACCGATCCCAACAACTGCGGCGGGTGCGGTCGCGCGTGCGGCCCGGGCGCGGTGTGCGTGACCGGCCAGTGCGTGGGCGGCGACGGCGGCGGCTGCCAGCCCCCCAACACCCAGTGCATCGACCCCACGGGCGAGGCCAAGTGCACCAACCTCCAGACCGACCCGCTCGACTGCGGCTTCTGCAACCACGCCTGCGGCGCGGGTCAGAGCTGTGTGAACGGCGTGTGCCAGGGCTGCCCGCCGGGCACCACCGCCTGCGGCAACCTCTGCGTGGACCTCACCAGCGACCAGGGCAACTGCGGCTTCTGCGGCAACGCCTGCTCGCCGTCGTCGGTGTGCGTGGGCGGCACCTGCACCTGCGCCCTCACCGGCGGCGGGGTCACCACCGGCGCCACCACTGGCGGTGGACCGGGCGTGCCGCCTCCGCAGTGCGCGTGCAACCCCGGCCAGCTCGCGTGCGGCCCCTTCTGCGTGGACCCGGTGAACGATCCCAACAACTGCGGCGGCTGCGGCAACGTCTGCCCGCCTGGTGACTCCTGCTCGAACGGCAGCTGCCAGGGCGGCTGCAACCTGCCCTTCCTCCAGTGCGGCAACGCGTGCATCAACCCGCAGAGCGACAGCAACAACTGCGGCAGCTGCGGCAACGCCTGCGTGAACGGCACCTTCTGCGCGAACGGCCAGTGCCAGTGCGGCGTGCTCGTCGGTCCGCCCTCGCTCGACGGCGGCTTCGGCTGCTTCTGCGGCCCGGGCCAGGTTCAGTGCGGCCTCACCTGCGCCAACATCCAGAACGACCCCTCCAACTGCGGCGGCTGCGGCATCACCTGCGGCTTCGGCCAGACCTGTCAGAACGCCCGGTGCCAGGGCAGCGACGCCGGCGGCTGCCTGCCCGGCCAGCTCCAGTGCAACGGCGTCTGCGTCGATCCGCGCACGGATCCGCGCAACTGCGGCTTCTGCGGCGACGTCTGCGGGGGCGGGGTGTGCAACGGCGGCATCTGCGGCTGCCCCTTCGGCGACACCCAGTGCGCCACCGGCTGCACGAATCTGGAGACCGACCCCAAGAACTGCGGCTTCTGCGGCAACACCTGCGCCCCGGGCACCACCTGCAACTTCGGCACGTGCGCCTGCCCCGTGGGCCAGTCGCTCTGCGGCGGCCGCTGCGTGGACGAGAAGACCGACGTGAACAACTGCGGCGGCTGCGGCATCGCCTGCGGCCCCAGCGAGCAGTGCCAGAGCGGCGTCTGCGGCTGCGCGGCCGGCCTCACCGACTGCAACGGGCAGTGCGTCGACACCTCCAGCAGCACCGCCAACTGCGGCTCGTGTGGCCGCAGCTGCGGCCCGGGCCAGTTCTGCCAGTCGGGCGCGTGCAGCTGCCCCTTCGGCGACAACTTCTGCAATGGCGCCTGCGTGCAGCTCCAGAGCGACCCCAACAACTGCGGCAGCTGCGGCAACGTGTGCCCGGCGAACGCCCCGCTCTGCCAGCGCGGCGGCTGCGTGTCGCAGTGCTCGGGCCCCGGCCAGACCCAGTGCGGCAACTCCTGCACCAACACCCAGCGCGACCCGCAGAACTGCGGCAGCTGCGGCCATGCCTGCGCGCCGGATGAGATCTGTCAGCGCGGCGGGTGCGTCTGCGGCCCCGGCCTCAACAGCTGCAACGGCTCCTGCGTGGACGTGCTCAACGACCGCAACAACTGCGGCGCCTGCGGCAACGCCTGCTCGCCCAGCCAGACCTGCAACGGCGGCACCTGCGGCTGCAGCGGCGGCACCAGCGCCTGCGGCAGTAGCTGCGTGAACCTCCAGACCGACACCCAGAACTGCGGCACCTGCGGCCACGTCTGCCCCGGCGCCGACGTCTGCACGAACGGCGTGTGTTCCTGCCCGCCGAACGACATCCAGTGCCCCGGCTCGGGCTGCGTGGACTGGACCAGCGACCCGAACAACTGCGGCGGCTGCGGCATCCGCTGCGGCCCGGGCGGGGTGTGCACCCAGGGCTTCTGCCAGTGCCCCCCGGGCGAGGAGGACTGCGGCAACGGCTGCGTGAACGTCCTCACCGACTCCAACAACTGCGGCTTCTGCTTCAACAGCTGCAACGGCGAGCCTTGCTCCAACGGCGTGTGCCAGTGCCTGCCCGGCTCCACCAACTGCTTCGGCCAGTGCACGCTCACCAACAACGACCCGAACAACTGCGGCGCCTGCGGCAACTTCTGCCCCAGCGGCGTATGCACGAACGGCCAGTGCGGCTGCAGCGCCGGCCAGGCCAAGTGCAACGGCAGCACCGTCTGCCAGGACCTGCGCTTCGACGACAACAACTGCGGCAGCTGCGGCAACAAGTGCCCCGCGGGCACGGCGTGCAACAACGGCACGTGCGGCTGCCCTGCGGGCTTCACCGCCTGCAACGGCGTGTGCGTGGACCTCACCAGCGACCCGAATGACTGCGGCGCCTGCAACAACGACTGCGGCAACCAGGGCCGCTGCAACGCCGGCACCTGCCAGTGCGGCTTCGGGGCCCAGGTCTGCAACGGCAGCTGCGCGACGATCCTGAACGACCCGAACAACTGCGGCAGCTGCGGCAACAAGTGCGCCGCGGGCACCAACTGCCTGGGCGGCTTCTGCTTGAACCAGTGTCCGTTCGGGCTGACCAGCTGCAACGGCTCCTGCACCACCACCCAGTTCGACGCGCACAACTGCGGCACCTGCGGCAACGACTGCGGCCAGGGCGGCACCTGCCAGTTCGGCACCTGCGTGTGCGGCGGCTTCGAGACCAACTGCAGCAACGCCTGCGTGGACCCGAACAGCGACCCCAACAACTGCGGCTTCTGCGGCGACGTCTGCTCCAGCTCGCAGGTGTGCAGCTTCGGCGTCTGCACCACCAACTGCTTCGATCCCAACCAGACGCTGTGCGGACGGTCCTGCGTGGACAAGGGCACCGACCCGAACAACTGCGGCAGCTGCGGCCACCCGTGCGCCACCGGCCAGAGCTGCAACAGCGGTGTCTGCGGGTGCGCCCAGGGCCAGGCGGCCTGCGGCCCGGCCGGCGCCTGCGTGGACATCCAGTTCAACAACCAGGACTGCGGCGGCTGCGGCATCGTCTGCGGCGCGGGCCTGCAGTGCTTCTTCGGCTTCTGCGAGAACCCGGGCACCACCTCTGGCTTCGGCACCAACGCGGGCTTCGGCACCGGCGGCTTCGGCGGCACCTCCGGCACGTTCAGCACCGGGACCGGCGGCATCGGCGGAAACGGCTTTGGCTCCAGCTTCGGCGGCTTCGGCGGCGGCGGCGGGCCGGGCGTGACCAGCACCACCACCACCGGCACCGGGACCACCGGCTGACGTCGACGCCGGTCGGCGATCTGGTTAGAGAAGCGCCATGCGAATCACCTTCTTTGGCCGCTCGTGCTCGGGGTGCCGCCCGGTGCGCGGGTTCCTCGAGGACGAGCAGATCGCCCACGACTTCGTCGACGTGCGCAAGGCGCCGCTCGACAAGTCGCGCGCGCTCGAGCTCGCGCGAAAGCACCAGGAGATCGCGGCCACCCGCGGCGGCAAGCTGGTGCGGGTGAAGACCATCGAGGCCACCGACGCCGAGCTGGAGCAGCTGGTGCTCGGCCGCGAGGGCAACCTCCGCGCGCCCACCGTGAGCAACGGCAAGACGCTGCTCTGCGGCTTCGAGAAGCGGGCGCTCACGGCGCTGGTCTCGGACGAGTCGTGAGCGAGCCCCGGGGCTGGGGCCACGTGATGGGCAAGCTCCCGCTCGACCCGAGCCCCGAGGGCGCGCGCGTGCCCGACGGCCTGCGCGTGTTCGACGCCCACGTGCACGTCTTTCCAGAGCGGCTCTTTCTGGCCATCTGGCGCTGGTTCGGGCAGCACGGCTGGCCCATCCGGTACCGGCTGCACGCGGAGCAGGTGATCGCGTTCCTCTCTGCGCGCGGCGTGGGGCGGATGACCGCCCTGCTCTACGCGCACAAGCCCGGCATGGCGACGGCGCTGAATCGCTTCGTGGCCGAGATCGCCAGGGCCCACGCGTGCGTGGTGCCGCTGGGCACGGTGATGCCCGGCGAGCCCGATGCAGGAGCGATCGTCCGCGAGGCCCTGGGCACGCTGGGGCTACGCGGCATCAAGCTGCATTGCCATGTCCAGCGCATGTCGCCGGACGACGCGCGGCTCGACGAGGTCTATCGCGCGTGTGAAGAGCTCGGTCGGCCCGTGCTCATCCATGCGGGCCGCGAGCCGAGCTCACCCGCGTACGGCGTCGACACCCGCGCGCTCTGCGCCGCGCCGATGGTGGAGCGGGTGCTGCAGCGCTTTCCGAAGCTGAAGCTGGTGATCCCCCACCTCGGCGCGGACGAGTACCCCGAGTACGCGGCGCTGCTCGGCAAGCACGAGAACCTCTGGATGGACACCACGATGGTCGTCGCGGGGTACCTGCCGGGACCGGCGCCCACCGACCTCGTGCTGCGCCACGCGGACCGCCTGATGTACGGCACCGACTTCCCCAACATCCCCTATCCGTGGGACCGCGAGCTGAAGCGGCTCGTGGCGCTGCCGCTCGACGAGGAGAAGAAGCGCAAGCTCTTCTGGGGCAACGCCAACGCGCTCTACGCAGACTGAAGATGCTCGAGCACACGCGCCGCGTTCGCGCGAACGCGCAGCTTGGGATGCTCGAGGAGACGCTGGAGCTCCGCGCGCATTCCGGGCGCGTCGACCGCGCGGGCGATCGTGGGGATGCGACGGAACGGCAGCCAGAGCCGCCCGGTCACCGCGCCGTGCACGATCGCGCGCAGCCGCTCGTCCTGCGCGGGCGTGCGCGAAGGCCGCAGCGCATAGGCGAGCGCCTTGCCCTGGATGTAGCCGCTGCGGAAGAAGTAGGGACAGGCCTCGAGGAAATCGAGCACCGCGTCGAGCCCCGACGGATCGCCCTGCTTGCAGCGCTCGAGCTGCTCGAAGAAGCCCGGCGGCCACGCGGCCTCGATCGCGCTGTGGAAGCGCGCCGCGGCCTCGGCATGCCCGGGCTGTCCGCGCGCCGCGAGCTCGCCGTGCGCGGCGTTGACGGCATCGGCGTGCGCCTTCCAGTCCCAGCTCATCGGCCCCTGACGAGGTCGACCCGCGCAACCTGAAACCGTAGGCTGCGCGCTCCGAGCTGGAGCTCCCCATGGTCCGCCGCTTCTCGCTGCTCTTGCTGCTCGCAGCCTGCACGCGCCACTCCGATTCGACGCCGCCGGTCGCGATCGAGGCGCAGCCCGCGCCGCAGCCCGCCCTCGCGCCGGTGAAGGCCGACCTCGGCGGCTGCGAGCTCGCGGTGATGCTCGTGCACGCCAAGCCGGACCTCGACGAGAAGTCGGTCGCCAAGCTGGTGGCGACGTTCGACGCCGAGGGCCGCACCGCAGACGGCAAGCCCCTGCAGCTCGGGGCCGAGGGCTTCGACCTCGCGCCACTGCACAAGCTCTCGCCCCAGGTCACCGACGCGGAGTGGACCAAGCTCGTCGCCGGCAAGAGCGCGGCGCTGCTGCACCTGCGCTGGAAAGGCGCCGACGCGGGTGGCCTCGCCGCGGCCTACGCCTTCGCGCAGAAGCTGCCCGGCGACGGCGCCTGGACGCTCGACGGCCAGACCCAATCGTTCCTCGACGCCAAAGCCTGGGCCGCGCTCGCCGCCGACGCCGCGCAGAAGCCGCTCCGCGCCGAGCGCCACTTCGTGAACCAGCTCTACCCCGAGGACGACGGCAGCCTCACCATCGAGACCGCGGGCACCGAGCGCTTCGGGCTGCGGCCCATCCGCGTCGCCAAGGTCATCCGCTCCAACGCGCGCGCGCTCGGGCACCTGGTGAACCTGCTTGTGCAGCGCTGGGTCGAGGGCCAGCGTCCCGCCGCGGACGGCAGCTTCGACCTCGATCTCGCCCAGCTCCAGAACGCCGAGCTCCGCGCCGCGCTCCAGGGCTCGCTCCTGCCCGGCGCCAAGCAGCGCGCCCATCTGCGGTTGGTCACGGACAGCGCCCAGGAGGGCGATCTGGCCATCGCCTTCCCTGGCGCGGGTGCCGAGGGCGAGCGCCAGGAGGCCACCCTCGACGCGCTCTTCGGCACCGCCGACTCCACCCACAACGTGACCCACACCGACGAGCTCTTGGCCGTGAGCAAGAAGGCCCGCGAGCGCGTGATCCGCGAGCTCAAGCCGCGCGTGCAGAAGGGCCTGCCGCCCGACGAAGTCCTCTTGGTGAAGGCGCCGTTCCCCTGCGAGAAGGGCGACGAGTGGATGTGGGTGGAGGTCCAGACCTGGAGCGGCGAGACCGTGCGCGGCGCGCTCCAGAGCGATCCCGAGTGCGCGGTGGGCTATCGCAGCGGCCAGACGGTCGAGGTCAAGGAGGCCGAGCTCTTCGACTACATGGACAAGTTCGTCGACGGCAGCTTCATCGGCAACGACACCGGCAAGATGATGGAGCCCGCCTTCTTCGAGGAGCTCGACGGCGGCCGCCGGCGCATCCGCGAATAACGAAGCCTCAGTGGCAGAGCGAGTCGTTGGCGGTGAAGCTGCCCAACAGGTGGCTCGAGCCCGCGTCGACGAAGTGCACGTTCACGTCGAAGGAGCCGGTGATGTAGTCGTTCGCGAAGACGGCGAACGTCACCGAGCCGGTGATGCCGTTGCCCGCATCGCCCAGCGAGCTGTCGTAGCCGAAGACGAAGCCGCCGTCGGCCTGGTTGTCGGTGTAGGCCATGTGCAGGCTCGGCCCGCCGTCCTGGCCCGCGAGGGAGTAGGTGCCCGGCGGGAACACCGTGGCCGCCGCGGTGGCGTCGATCTCGATGACGTGCCCGAGCGCCGAGCTCGCGTTGTCGCAGCTGGGCCACATCGCGTCGGCCAGGAGCAGGGTCACGCTCTCGCCCTGGCCGTTGTCGACGGTGGAGTAGTCGGCCATGTAGCTGGTGGTGAAGTCCAGGTCGCCAGTGAGCGTGCCCTGGTTCGCGGGAATGCCCGCGTCGGGCCCCGCATCCGGGCCGCCGTCGACGCCCGCGTCGACCGGGCTGAACCCCGCGTCGCCGCCCTGGGAAATGCACACGCCCTGGGTCGAGCCGATCTGGATGGCGCAGGTGTAGCCGTCGATGCAGGGGTGCGCGGAGTCGCAGGCCTTGCCGTCGAGCTTCACGTCGGGCACCAGGCACCCCGCGGCGAGCGCGAGGCCGGCAACCAGGACCAGGGGCACGAGGAAGCGCATCGGCCCGCTAGGTTAGCGCGGCCCAGGGCGGCAGGCGAGAAGTGATGCGGAACCGAGGAGGTCTGGAGAAACGGCGAGCGTTGGAGCGGTCGAGCGGTCGAGCGGTGGCCGACCGTGAGGTCCGGAGAAACGGCGAGGGGTGGCTTCAGCCCAGGCTGTAGCGTTCGCCGCTGCCGCAGAGCCAGGAGATGCTCCGCGCGCGCTCGGTCGCCGCGTCGAGCGCCTCGTTCCAACGATCTTCTTCGCACTGCGCGAGCGGCTTGCCGTCGATGCGCAGATCGCCGTCCGCGAGCGGCACGCCCGAGAGCACCAGCGGCCCCAGCTCCGCGCCCTTCGCCAAGAGTTCCAGCGACACCGGCTCCCGGGTCTGCGAGAAGGCGACCAGGCGCTCGCGCACCAGCACCAGCCGCGCCTCCGCCGTGGCCAGCTCCTCTTCCGGGCGCAGCAGCGGCAGCGTGAGCAGGGCCTGGGCCCCGTCGGTCAAGAAGCCCAGCGACTCCACCACCCGCCGCGGATCGATCTCCGAGTCCGGCAGCGGCAGCTCGAAGCGCCCCAGCGCCCAGGCGAGCACCGAGAGCCCCTCGCAGAGCCACGAGGCGTCGGCCTGCTCCCGCTGCGAGAGCCGGCCCACGGGCCTCTCCATCAGCTTGCGCTCCGCCTGCGTCAGCTCGTCCATCAGGTCGAGCTGCTGGAGCCAGGCGAGCATCTGCTTGCGGAGTTGCTCGGTGTGGGGATCGTGGGCGGCCTCTTCGAGGTAGGCGCGGGCGATGACGGCGCAGAGGGTGAGCGCGCGCGCGGCGATGCGGCCCGGGCTGGGCGAGGTCCGTCCACGCGGGTCCGCGGAAGCGCTCACGGGTTCTTGGCCTGGGGCGTCGGCTCCGCGCCGGGCGCGGGGATGGTGGGAGCGAGCACGATCTTGCGCGCCAGCGCCTGGTCGATCTCGCCGAGGAACGCGCGGAACGCGGGGTAGTCGCCCACGGCCACGCGCGCGGTGGCCAGCTTCACCACGCCGTCGCAAACCAGCGCGTCGCCGTCCTTCTTGTAGGTGAGGTGCACCGCGCCGAAGGGCGTGTCCTTGTCGAACGCAGGCGGGAGCGCGCCCAGCGCGGCGCCCTGGGGCAGCTTGTAGCGGTAGGAGAAGTGGTTCTCCCAGGGGAACGGCATCACCACGTCGAAGCTGCGGCTCGAGAGCGGCGCGTAGCCCTCCACGTAGCTGCGCACCTTGGAGAAGGGCGCGAAGGTGATGCCCGCGGGCGCCACCTCGCCGAAGTGCGGCACCTCGAGCGCGAACGAGAGCTTCACCGGCTGCTCCAGCTGCGCGGTGTCGCCCAGGTCCAGCTTCTCCACCGTGAGCCCGGGGAAGGTGCGGCTCCAGGCCTCTTCGAACGTCGCGCGGCGCGTGGCCGGCGTGGCATAGGCGCGGCGGTAGTCGGGCGCGTTCAGGCCGCGCACCTCGCTCTGGGCGAGGATGTGCGCGCTGCCGTCGCGCGCGAGCTGCACGTCGTAGGCGCTCTCGGTGCGGTTCTGCTCCGGCTTGCCGCCGGGGATGTGGCCGATCTGCGAGTCGCCCTCGGGCTTGATCACCAGCACCTGCGCGCCGCGATCCTCGTTCGGCAGCTCGTCCGAGCCGTAGTACTCGGCGGTCCCGTCCAGGTAGAGGTCGAACTTGGGCACGTAGAGGATGGCGTGGTTGAACACCGCCAGGCTCGCCGGCGAGGTGTCGATGTCGCCCAGGCGCTTCATGCGCAACAACACGAGATTTGACGGCACGCCGAGCTGCTCGAGCAGCGCGTGCATCAAGCTCGCCTTGTCCTTGCAGTCGCCGAAGTGCCTGCTGAGGATGCGGTCCACCGGGTACGGCTTGTACCCGTGGATGCCGAACTCCAGGCCCACGTAGCGCGTCTTGGAGACCACGAAGTCGTAGACGGCGCGCACCTTGGCCATGTCGTCATCGGGCGCGATGCCCTTGCCGAGCTCCTGCGCGGTGCGCTTCACCTCATCGCTGGCGACGAGCTGGTCGCGAACCAGGCCCCAGTAGAAGCGGCCCACGCTCGCCCAATCCTTGTAGGTGGACACGTGCAAGGACGCGCTCGCCTCGGCCCAGCCCGGCATCGACGGCTCGGGGACGATCTTGGGCAGCTCGTTCCAGCTCCACTGGTAGCGGGTGGTGCCGTCCTTCTGCTCGGTCTTGGTCTGCGACGCGGGCTTGATGCGCGCGTCGTTCGAGTAGATGGGCCGCGTCGATGGCGCGTCGAGCACGTAGGTGAAGTGGTGCGTGGGCAGCTCGCTCTGGAGCTGGGTGAAGTCGCCGAAGTAGTCGCTGAGCAGGTTGTCGCGGGCCGCATCGTCGACGCGATAGGAGAGCTCCACCACGTCGCCGGGTTGGAGATTCGGGAAGCTGACCACGCGCACGCGGGCGTCGTAGTAGATGCCGCTCCAGGGCTCGCTGAGGCTCTGGTCGCCCTCGCTGTGGGAGTCGACCACCGAGCCGTCGGGCCGGAGGATGCGCGCGCGCAGCACGCTGACCTCCTGGCGGTCGGGCGAGTAGTTCACGTACGTGGAGCGGAGGCCGTCCACGCCGCGGTCGGTGTTGGCGCGCGAGATTTGTTGGACGAAGCGCGTCGAGGTGCCGTTCGGGTTCACCTTCACCGCGATGAGCTGCGAGAGGATCTCCGCGTCCTCGGCCTTCATGGGCGGGAGCTGCGCGGTGAGCGTCTTGGCGTCGAGCGCGAGATCCTCGCCAAAGCCGTGCTCCTGATTTTGCAGCGTGCGCAGCGCGTCCTTGAGCCGCGGGTTCTGCGGGCGCAGCGCGAGGCTGGCGTTGAAGGCCTGCACGGCCGAGCTCTTATCGCCCAGCGAGAGCAGCGCCTTGCCCTCGTCCTCGCGGAGCTGGGCGTCATCGGGGCACTGCGCTTCGGCGCGCTTGAAGACCGCGCGGGCCTCGGCGCCCTTCCCGTTCGCGGCGAGCAACTGGCCGCGCTGGGCGAGCATGTAGAGGTCGGAGGGATCGAGCGCGAGCAGCTTGTCCTGCTCGGCCATCGCCGAGTCGAGCTCACCGAGCGACACGAGCTCCTGCACCAGCTGCCGACGCGCCTCGAGGTCGTCGTAGCGCAAGGCGAGCACCACGCGCAGGCTTCCCACCACGTCGCGGTGGCGATCCAGCCGGCGGGCCTGGCGGGCCGACTCGCGCAGCGCCGCGACCGCGCGCGGATGCGCACGCACCGTGGCCTGCACGCGCTGCTGCGCGCTGGCGAAGTCGCCGAGCTCGTCCTGGGTCCGCGCCCAGAGGAGCTGCAGCGCCACCGAGTCATTCCGCGTGGCCAGGCTCTGCAGCCGCTTGAGCGCGCGCTCGGGGTGGCCGCGGTTCAAGTCGTCGCGGGCGAGCTCGAGCTGCGGCTCGGCCTGATCCGGCGCGGCAGCCGCGGCGGCCTCGAGGTAGCCGCGACGCAGGTTGGCGTCCTCGTCTTCGAGCTTGGCGGCGAGCAGCTGCGCGTCGGCGTCATTGGGAGCGAGCGCAGCGGCGCGCTCGGCCTCTTGCGCGGGCCGGCGATCCTTCGAGTCGTAGGTGTGCGTGAACGCGAGCGCCTCGGCGAGCTCTTCGTGCGCCTTGGGATCGTTGGGCGACTGGCGGACCTTCTTGTCGAGCGCGTCCACGAGCGCGGGCTGCTGCTCGGGCTGCAGTCCACCGCGCGGCGGCGTGACAGGACCCGTCGGCATCCGCGGCGTCACCGCGCTGAGCGCCTCGCCGCGCGTGCCCGAGAGCCGCAGCCAGAAGCCCATCGGCCCATCGGCCTGAGCGAGCTTGAGCATCACCCGGTGGGTGCCCTTCTTCAGATTCACGGCCACCGCGTGCTGATCGAACGACGCGGGGTGGTACTGCCTGTCCTCGAGGACCTTCTGTCCGTCGACCCAGATGCGCGTCGCGCCCGAGGCGCCCACGTGCAGCACGGCGCGCACGTCGCGCGAGACGTCGAGATCGGTCACCGCGTAGATCGCCGAGTCGTGCACCGGGCGCACGGCGCTGGAGAGATCCGCGTAGCCGTCCGGGGTGAGCACGTCGAGCCGACGCCAGCCGATCTCGCGCTCCTTGCCCGGGTAGCGCTTGTTGAAGTCGAGCTCGGTCTCTGGCGGGTAGGCCTTGTCGAAGCCGGCCTTGCCCTCGTTGTCGAAGCCGCCGATGAGCATGAAGTGGGTGAAGAGCCCCAGCCGCTGCATCGCGTCCGCGGCGCGGTTGGGCAGGCCGCGGGCGCGGAGGATGTCGGCCTGGTAGAAGCGCGCGAGCGCCGCGATCTCCGGCAGCGAGCGCCGCGAGTTCGCCACCGACGAGAACGCGTCCTCCAGCGGCTCCAGCTCGTCGAGGTCGGCCTTCAAATTGTAGAGCCGGTGCAGCGGCACGAGCGCGGAGGCGCTGTTGGCCTGCTGCCACGCCTGGTGCGCGAGCGGCGCCACGCGGTCGGCCGACGGATTCGACGGCGCTTCGGCCTTCTCGGCGCGCGCGACCTTCGCGTTCAGCAGCGCGGCGAAGGCGAGCGAGGCAGCGAGGGCTCGGGTGGCATTTCGGGCAGGGACGTGCATGGACCCGGAAACACGCGTGGGGAGCGGAAGCATCCCCGGATTGTACGAGCCTGCGTTCGAGAGGGCAGCGATTCCTTGGACGCTCAGTTTTGGCAGCAGTACTGTCCAATGGGCGCCAGGCAGCCGCTGCAGAGTGGCCCTCGAGGGCGGCCGTGGAGCGGACCGTCCTGCCGCCGCTTGATCCGTCGGTGCGAGAGGCGCCCGGTGCCCGACACACAGACACTCCCTTGGCAGAAGCTGCCCGAGCAGCAAGCGTTGTTCGCATCACACGGTTGGCCGTTGCTGACGCAGCCGCCGGTGGAGCCGCCCGTCCCCGAGGTACCGCTCCCGATCGTCGTTCCCGTCCCGGTGCTGCTGGCGGTCACGGCGCCGACGAGGCAGGAGCCCTGGTAGCAAGCTCCAGAGCAGCAGTCGGCGTCGACCTGACAGTTGGCGTTCACGGGCGCGCAGCCGCCGGTAGTGCCGCTCGAGCCTGTCGTGAAGTCGCCGCCGGTGAGGCAGACGCCGCCCTGGCAGTAGCCGCCCACGCAACACGGGTGGCTCGAGTCGCACGCTTGGCCGTACGAGCCGCACCCAGCGCCCGCGCAGCCGGTCGTACCAATGGCTGCGCCTTGCTGGCCGATGGTGCACAAGCCGGCGACGCACACGTAGCCGATGTGCTGCGAATCGTTGCAGTCCGCGTCGGTGGTGCACACGCAACCGCCTTGGCCGCCGCTGGTGCCTATCGAGCCGGAGCCGCCGGTGCTGCCGCTGTTGCAGACCGCGTCGACGCACGAACCGCTGCAGCAGTCAGTGTCCTGGTAGCACGACGAGCCCTGGCTGACGCACGCCCCGCTGGTGGCGCCGGGTCCCGTGGCGGTCCCGCCCTGCCAGGAGCACTGGCCCAGCGAGCACGAGAGGCCGCTGCAGCACTGCGAGCTGTCGGTGCACGGCGTGTTGATGTTGCCGCAGCCGCCGGTGGTGGTGCCGGTGATGCCGCAGGTGCCGTAGGTGCAGCCGTTGGTGGTGCCGGCCGGGTAGGCGCACTCGCCGTCGAGGCAGCGGACGGCACCACCCGACTGACAGCACTGCACGTCGGACTGACACGCGTGGGAGATCTCGAAGCAGCCCTCGGTGGAGCCGGGCAACTCGCAAGTGCCAGCGGTGCACACGAGGCTTCCGCAGCAGGCCGCGCTCGCGGCGCACGACTGCCCCTGGCTCTGGCACGACGTCCCTGTGGTCGCACCGGAGCTCGAGCCCACGGCCGTCGCGCCGGCGCTCATCGGCGCGCTTGGGCCGTCGCTGGTCGCGGAGAAGCAGCCCGCCAACGCCAGCAATGTGAGCAATCCCATCCGCCCCATGACTACTCCAAAGAAGACGGCGGCGATCCCGCGAGGGAGATCGCCGCCGGAGATCGCCGTGTCGTGGTTAGCGCACCGAGAGCGCCACTGGCCGGTGGGCCAGGTACACGTCGATCACACTGCCGCGGTGCTCCTTGCCGTCGGAGCCGCGGAACACGAAGCCGGCGCGCTGGCCTTCGCAGTTGCTCCGCGAATCACACGCCGCGCCGTTCACGTAGGTGAGCTCGATGGCCACCACGCCCGCCTGCGCCAGCGAAGTAAGCTCGCCGCGGCTGGAGCGGCGGTCCTGGTCGGCGTCGCTCCAGAGCACGAGCTTGGCGAACGCGGGGTCCTGCGCGTCGAGCTTGCCGTCGTGGTTCGCGTCGAGCGCGGCCAGGGCCTCGAAGCCGTTCTGGGCGCGGCGGCCGTCGGGGAGCTTGGTCAGCGAGCCGAAGAGCTCCTCGCCCGAGTCGATGCGGCCGTTGCCGTCGCGGTCGAGCGCCAGCCAGGGCGTGCGCGCCGACACCCAATCCGTGGTCTTCGCGTCGCCCTGCCCCAGCTCGAATTGGCCCGAGGTCTGGGTGAAGTCCACGCGGGCGGAATCGAAGCTGAGCACCAGCGGGGTCGACGCGCCGCCGCCATTGCCCGCGCTGGTGGTGGTGGTGCCCGAGGTGCCGCCGCCGGTGGTCGACGACGTGGACGACGTGGTGGTCCCCTGGCCGCACACCGTGCCGGTGGTGCTTGCGGCCGCCCCGCCGCTGAACTGGCAGGTGCCGTTCTGGCAGGTGAGGCCGACCCAGTGCGGGTCATTGCAGTCGGCGTCGGAGCTGCAGCCGCAGTTCAGGCCGCCCGAGCCGCCGGTGGTGGCGCCCGTGGTGCCGGTCGTCGACGTGGCCGAGCCCTGGTTCGCGCACTGACCGCCGGTGGAGCTCGCGGTGGCGCCGTTGGGGCCCATCTGGCAGACGCCGTTCACGCAGATGTTGCCCATGTGGTACGCGTCGTTGCAGTCGGCGTCGACGCTGCAGGTGCAGGTGGTGCTGCCCGTGGTGCCGCCCGTCGTCGGGCAGATGCCGCCGCCGCCCGAGCCGCCCGTCGAGGGGAACGAGTCGATGTACAAGCAGGTGCCGTCCGCCTCGCAGGTGATGCTGGTCGCGTTGGGGTCCGCCGGGCAGTCGGCCGAGGTCTGGCAGGGCGTGGAGCAGGTGGTGCCCGTGGTGCCGGTGGTCGAGCCGGTGGTGCTGGTGCTGAAGCCGCAGCCGCCGCCGACGGTGCTGCCGTTGCTCTGGCCGGTGACGTAGCAGTTGCCGTTCTGGCAGGTGGCGCCCTGCCCCCACTGCGCCACGCAGTCGCTGTCGCTCGTGCAGCAGTTGCTGCCGGTGGTGCCGGCGCTGGTGGCCGAGGTGCCGGTGGTGTTGGTGGCGCCGGTGGTGGTGCCCGCCGTCGTGCCCGCCGAGGTCGTCGACGCCGTGGCGGTGCCGGTGGTGCCGGTGTTGTTGCCGCCGATGGTGCCCGCGGTGTCGCCGGTGGAGCCCGTGCTGACGTTGGTGCCGCCGGTGGTCACGGCCGTGGTGCCGTTGGTGGAGGTGCCGGTCGTGCCCGCGTTGGTGGTCGACGCGTTACCCGCGGTCGTGCCCGCCGACGTGGTGGTCGACGTGTTCGTGCCCGTGGTCGAGGTCGAGGTCGAGGTCGAGTGACCATTGGTGTTGCCGGTCGTGCTCGTCGCGGTCGTGGTGGTGCCTTCGTTGACCGGGTTTCCGCACGCGGCGAGCGCGAAGACCGCGGCCAGTGCGGCGATTCGGAAGTGACGCATCGATGTTCTCCAGGGTACGTGGCCCATTTGACCGTATGGGTGACGCAGCCAGCAATCGGGCTTCAAGAAATCTTCAGGGCAGCCAAGCGCCTGAAACCAAGCTGGATTCGCCTAGAGCGCGCGGGCCAGCGCCAGCACCCGGATCTCCTCGGCGCCGGCGTCGCGGAGGGCGCGGGCGGCGTCGCGAGCGGTGGCGGTCGTGGTCACCACGTCGTCGATCAGGGCAAGCCGCTTGGGAATTCTCCCGTCGCTCGCGACCGCGAACGCGCCGCGGAGGTTCTCCGCGCGCGCCTCCCGACGCGCGCCCACCTGATGCTCGGTCGCGCGCGTGCGCACGAGGAGCTCGGGCAGGAGCGTGAGCTTGGCGCGCGTGGCCAGCTCCTGCGCGAGCAGCAGCGCTTGATCGAAGCCGCGCTCGCGGAGCCGGGCGGTGTGCAGCGGAATGGGCGCGATGGCGTCGAGCCCGACCAGCGCGCTCTGCAGCCGCGGCCACGCGAGCGCGACCAGCGGCCCGGCGAGGAACGGACGGTCCTGGTACTTGAAGCGCGGGATGGCCTCGCTCATCGCGCCCTCGAAGCCGAAGGCGACCTGCACCCGCGAGAAGGGCGGCGGATCCCGTCGACACCGCGCGCAGGTCTCATCCGGCCCCGACACCGGCTCGGCGCAGCGGGGACAGGCGGGCTCGGGAGCGTCGAGGAGCGTGGCCTGACAGGTCTCGCAGAGCGGCGCCGAGTCGGGCAAGAGCGCACCGCAAGCCGCACAGCGCGGCGGGAAGAGGACGTCGAGGACGCTCACTTCGGCTTCTCCACCAGCCGCGTGCGAACGTAGAGCACGGTCACGATGGCGTTGAGCACGAAGGACACGGTGACGGCGAAGCATCGGTCGACGCCCTCGGCCATCCACTCGCCCGGCGCGCCGAACAGGTGGGCCACGGGCTTCAGCCCCACCATGAGGACCATCTCCGCGGCGAAGTAGGCGGCCACCATCGCCACCAGCTTCCAAAACATGGGCAGCGCGCGCCGGAAGGAGCGTCGCAACGCCTCGATCGGCCCCTGCCCTCCGAGCACGACCTCGGGCTCGACGAACGCCACCACCGCCCCGAACAGCACCGCGGGCGCGCAGCACAAAGTCATCATCAGGGCCATGCCCACGTTGGTGAGCAGGTTCACCGCCAGCATTCCCGGGTAGCGCTGGAGCGCAGCCGGCACCTGGGCGCCGAGCGGACGCGCCTGACCCCGCGTCGCGTCGTAGAGGTTCACGAACTGGATGCCGTCGATGGCGGCGCCCGGGAATGCCTCGAGCACGCTGATGAGCATCAGCAGCGCCGTGCGCAGCACCATTCCCCGCGCGAAGACGGCCAACGAGCCCGCGCCCGGTCGGAGCGGTTTCACCTCGGGCAGCAGCGCGTGCTCGAGCCACGCGAACCCGAAGTGGATGAGGCAATCGAGCAGGATCACCCCGGCGAGCACGGGCGCCTGCTTCAGCGCCAGGCGCACGCCGTCTCGAACCGCGGGCATGAACGCCAGATTCTCGGGATCGAGCGCGCGCGCCGCGCAATCGGAGCAGACGTTGCCTTCACCCCGGCACAGCTCGCAGCGAAAGCCGCCGCAGCGCGTGCAGGTGAACGCGATCGCTTCGCTCGGGTGGCGCGGGCACACCGCGCCGGGGATGGCCGCGCTGCTCATCGCGACGTCGCTCCATCGGCCGCGCGGATGCGCACGTAGAGCACGGTCTCCAGCGAATAGAGCAGCAGCGTGGGCACCAGGGTGATGAGCGCGTTCGCCAGCGCGCCAATGACCTCGCCCGGTGTGCCCAGGAACTCGAGCACCCGCGAGATCCCGCCGCCCGCGAACGCCGCGCCGAGGATCCCCGCCATGCCGATGCCTTCCACGCCGACCACCAGCCAGAAGCGTCGGGATGCGAGCCGCCACGACTCGACCAGCGCGCCACCCGGCCCCTTTCCACCCAAGCCCGCCGCCGACGCGCTCATCCCGAGCAGCGCGTAGAACGCGATCCCCGGAACGCAGCACAGCACCACGCCCACGCCGGTGGCCAGGCTCCGGGCGAGCATCGACACCAACGTCGCGGGGTAGGCCTTGATGCCGGCCAGCACCTGCGCGCCGAGGCTCTTCTCCTGGCCGCGCGCCGCGTCGCCGAAGATCTGCACCCACCAGCACATGGTGAGCGCGCCCGTGAAGATGGCCACCACCATCAGCCAGCCCAGCGGCTTGAACATGCCGGCGTAGAGTTCGAGCAAGCCGTCGAGGTCGGGGTGCTTGGCGGCGTTCTTGCCGAGGTCGCGGAGCATCGGCTTGTAGACGAGCGTCGTCCAAAGCGCGGTGGCCACCGAGGTCGCGAACTGAATCAGCGACACGGGCGCCAGACGACTCGCGGTCTTCGGCAGGAGCGAGAAGCTCTCGCTCAGGATCGCGCCGGCCGAGATGGGCACGGCGATGTTTCGAGCGGCGCAGGTGGCGCAGATCGTCCCGTCGCCGGCGCGGCAGCGCTCGCAGCCGAAGCTGCCGCACCGCGCGCAGGTGAACGAGAGCGCCTGGTCCGGGTGAACCCCGCAGACCGCGCCGGGAATCGCCGCTGCGTCCATGGGCGCACTCTCCCACGCGACCCCGACTCGAGGCGAGCCGGGCTTTTCGCTGATAAAGAAGAGGAATGGCTCCCTACAAGAAGCACGTCTTCATCTGCACCAACGTGCGCCCACCAGGCAGCCCGCGCGGCTGCTGCGCGGAGAAGGGCTCCGAGGAACTCCGCTCGCTCTTCAAGAAGGGCCTCAAGGCGCGCGGCCTCGCCGGCGACGTCCGCGCCAACGCGGCCGGTTGCCTCGACACCTGCGAGGCCGGGCCGTCGATCGTCGTGTACCCCGAGGGCGTGTGGTACGGCGGCGTGAAGCCCGAGGACGTCGCGGAGATCCTCGACGAGCACCTCGTCAACGGCCGGCCCGTCGAGCGCTTGAAGATGAAGTTCCCCATCGTGAAGAAGGGCGGCGGCGACTGATGGGCCTGGGCGACCGCTTCCGCAAGGTGATGGGCATTCCCGTCAATCCGGATCCCATCGAGCTGCGGCGCACGGCGTTCCGCGAGGCCGCGGCCGATCGCGACGAGGTGGCTTGCCTGGAGAACGCCCTCGCCTTCTCGCAGATCCAGCGCTTCGACGACGCGCTCTCCTGCTTCAAGCAGATGGAGGAGCTCTTTCCGAGCAAGCGCGGCGAGTGGCTGCGCTGGCAGGGCCAGACGCTCTACATCGGCCTCTCCTGGCGCGCCTCGAGCGACGGGGAGCGCGTGGCCTGCTACCGCCGCGCGCTCGCGTGCTACTTCGAGGCCGCGGCGCTCGGCGATCGCAGCCAGGAGCAGAACGTGGTGGAGCTGTGCGAGGCGCTCTCGGCCGAGAAGGACGTGCCGAGCGAAGAGAAGAAGGCCGCCATTCAAAAGTATCTGGCGAGCTTTCCCGAGGGCGAGCTGCGCGAGCGCGCCCAGCGGCTGGATTGAATCGCGCGCTACTGGTTCGGGCCACCGAGGATCGTCGTCAGCGCGCCAGCGGCCACCTGCACGTTGAACTTCGCCACCGGCGTGGCCTGACTTGAGTCGCTGAAATAGGTGACGTCGAGGTTCGGCTCCGCGGGAACGTTGATGGCGAAGAAGTTGCCCGACGCATCTGTCGTGGTGGTGGATGGGCTCGGAAAACCCCCGCTGAAGTAGCTCACGTCGGTGCTGCTGTCGGTGCTGCTCGTGGTCACGGTCGCGCCAGTGATCGCATTGGCGGAGCAATCGACCACGATGCCATCCACGATGCCGTGGGTCGCGACGTCGATGGTGCGGCCCGTCATGAAGACGCCCAGCAAGTTAACGTCGGTCGCGCTCACGGTGGAAACGTCCTGGGTCACGTCTGCGGCGATGGGCGGCAGATACGCAAACGTATCGAGTGCCGCTGAAGACCCAGTGAGGTGGACGTACCCGAAGTACGCCTGACCCATCGTCACGACAGGAAGCGACACAGTGCCCTGCGCGTCGGTCGTGCCCGTCGTGTCACGAGTCGTCGCATCGCAGGAGCTGACTCCCACAGCGCAGAGATCGACCGTCGCGCCAACGATCCTGCTGCCCGCGATAGCGTCCTTGAAATTCAGCGTGAGGTTCGCGACCCCGGCAACCGGCGTGGGAATGAGCTCCTGACCGAGGCACGTCAGATCGGCGGTGCTGCCGGTCGTCGTCGACATGCCCGTCGATCCCGTCGTGCCAGACGAGCTCGAGGCCGCTGCCGTGCTGCCCGCCGACGCGGTGGCGCTGAACGTGGTCGCGGAGCTCGTCGAACCCGTGGAGCTGGTCGAGCTGGTGGCGCTCGTCGAGGTGGCCGTGCTCGTGCCGATCGTGCCCGTCGAGAGGTTCGTTCCGCTCGTGCCAGTGCTCGCGCTGCCCGAGGTGGAGCTCGCGGCGGAGCCGTCGGTGCCGCCGGTCGTGGTCGTGGTCGACGTCAGCGGGTCTTGCACCGGCGCCTGGAAGCAGGCCGACAGGGTGAGCGCCGCCACGATCATCGATGGGCTGACTCGCATGCTCATTCCTCGATTGTACACTTCCCAAAAACGAAACCGGCGAGACAGCCCGAAGGCCATCTCGCCGGCGTCGATTCAGCTCAGCTGCGGATTACTTGTTCGGCGGGCCGATGATGGTGGTCACCGAGCCGGCGGCCACCTGCACCACGTACTCCGCCACGGGCGTGCCGTCGGCGGCGAAGTAGTCGACCGTGAGCTGGGGCTCAGCCGGCGCGTTCACGATGAGGAAGTTGCCCGACGAGTCCGTCGCGGTGGCGCTGGAGCTCGGGAAGCCGCCCGAGAAGTAGTTCACGATGGTGGTCGGGTCGGCGCTGTCGGTGGTCACGGTGGCGCCCGCGAGCGAGTTGAGCGAGCAGTCGATCACGCTGCCGTCCACGATGCCGTGGGTGGTGGTGTCCACGGTCTCGCCGGTGAGGAACGTGCCCGCCAGGCCCACGTCGGTGGCGCTGATGGTGGAGACGTTCTGGCTCAGGTCATTCGCGACGGGCGGCAGGTACACGAACGTGGTGAGCGCCGCGGCGGAGCCGGTGACCTCCACGAAGCCGAAGAACGGGCCGGCCGAGGTGTCCACCGTGAGGGTCACCGAGCCGTTGGCGTCGGTGGTGCCCGTGGTCAAGCGGTTGGTCGCGTCGCACGCCGTGGTGACCGAGAGGTCGCAGACGTTCACGGTCGCGTTGGAGACCTTCGTCCCAGAGATGCCGTCCTTGAAGACGAGCGTCAGGTTCGCGGTGGCGCCGGTCGGCGTGGGGAGCTGCTCCATGTTGGGGAGGCAGCTCAGGTCGCCGGTGGTGCCCGTCGAGCCGCCCGTGGAGCCGGAGCCGGTGCTGCCGCCGGTCGAGCCCGAGGTCGAGCCGTGCGAACCGCTCGAGCCGGTCGAGCCGCTGGTCGAGGCGGCGGTGCTGCCCGAGGTCGAGCCGTGCGAGCCGGACGAGCCCGTCGAGCTGCTCGACGCGGTCGTGGTGGCGCCCGACGAGCCGCTGGTGGTGGTGGTGGCAGCGTTCGACGTGGTGCCCGTCGAACCGGTGGAACCGCTGGACGAGCTGCTCGAACCCGAGCAACCCAGCATCATGAAGGCCGCAACCGCGGCCACGCTCATCGACTTACGCATCTACCCTCCCTGATGTCAGGCGTGATTGCCTATTGGGGACGTGCATCTAAACCTTGAAGGCCGGCCTTCACAACAAGGTTTTGCAGCATCGTCCAGCCCTGGCCACTGGACGAAAACGGAGCGGGTGCCCGTTGCCGGACACCCGCTCCGAACATTAAAAAGTTTCGACCTAAATACTACTTCGAGTCCGTCGCGGGCGCCTTGCCGTCGCCGCCCTGGGTGACGTTGTCGATGGCCTTGTTGGTGGTGTCGTTGGACTTGGCCTTGGCGTCGGCCTTCGCGTCCTTCGCGGCGGCCTTGGCGTCCTTCTGGGCCTCCTTGGCCTGGGCCCTGGCGTCGTTCTTGGCGTCGTTGGCGGAGGCCTTGGCGTCGCTCTTCTGCTTGTTGGCCGCGTCCTTGGCGTCGCCCTTCATCTGGTCGGTGGTCTTCTTGCCGTTCTTGCTCGCGTCGGCCTTGGCCTTGTCGCCCTCGGCCTTGGCCTTGTCGCTGATGCTCTTGGTGGACAGGCCGCCGAAGTCGGCGAACGCGGGGGCAACGAAGGTGGTGAGGCCGGCGGCGATCAAAGCAGCCTTGAGAAGGTTCTTCATGGTTCGAGCTCCTCGGGTGGGATTGAACGCGGCGGAACATACCCGCATCTCCGAGGGGCGCGCCACCGATCGCCGTTGATTTTGAAGGGGCTGGTCACCTGACGCCCCTTCGCGAAATCCCATTCCTCGCCCCGTACCGGAGCGGGACTTCGCTGCCCAATCCTCGGCTTCGTGACGGCTACCGTCGCGCACCGCTTGGCGAACCTGCTCTGACGAGAGCCATCAGAACGTCGCGGTGAGCGTCTCCTTGCCGCCGTCCTCGGGAAACGCGACCGTGGCGTTGAGCGTGCCGTGCATGGTGAAGCCGGTGTCGCTCGTGTCCGTGGTGTCGGTGACCTCGAGGTCGAACGTGTCCGTGTTCAAGTCGGCGCTCGTGTTGGGGATTGCGCCGGCGTCGCTCAGCGCACCGAAGTAGCCCCAGCCGCTGTGCGTGTGGATGCGCGTGTACGACCCGCCCGGGCCGATGACCACGCCGGTGTTGAAGTCGGCGCTGAACGAGAAGTTGGAGAGGCCCGTGGGCAGGCCGGTCTGAATCAAGATCGAGTCGTGGTCGTTGCCGGGCGTACCGTGCTGGCCCACCGCGATGGGGTGGCTGTCCGTGAACGGGTACGGCCCGGTGCCCACGAAGCTGGGCGCGCCGCCGCCGGTGGTCGTACCGGTTCCGCCGGTCGTCGTCCCGCCGGTGGTGGTCCCGCTGCCGGTGGTGCCGCTCGAGCTGCTGCTGCTCCCGCCGCCGCCGGTGCAGCCCGCCAAGACCAGTGCCACCCCGACCATGCAGATGTGCTTGCCCATCGCGCCCCCCGTGGAAAGCGCGAACGTAACCTGGCTTGCGCGCCAACGAGATCGCCCTGATGGGGCTCCGGTGCTCACTTCTTTCGGCGGCTCAGGCCTTCGACGGGGCGCGAGCACGCCCTGGCGAACACGAGGGAACCGAGCGTTCAAGTTTGGAAGTGGAAGGTCAGCGGCACGACCACGCGCGGGTTGGCCTGGGGTGGCGGCTGCAGCGTCGTCGGCCTCGACTGTAGCCCGGCGAGCAAGCCGACGATCCGGCTATCCTGCGGCCATGCGCAAGCTGCTGCCCATCGTTGTCGTGGCCTGCGCGGTCGGATTCGCGTGCAGCGGCTCTGCGCCCGTGAGCCACCCGCCCGCGACCGATGCGGGCGCGCACGATGCGGGGCCGATGGATGCGGGCGAGGCCGACGCCGGTCCCGTCGACGCGGGTCCCCTCGACGCAGGCGAGGTGGATGCCGGTCCGCTCGACGCGGGTCCCATCGACGCTGGCGAAGTCGACGCCGGTCCTCTCGACGCTGGCGAAGTCGACGCCGGTGACGTCGACGCCGGTCCGGTCGACGCCGGCCCACTCGACGCCGGCTCGACCGACGCCGGCTGGGGCACCTGCGCGCTCCCCACGGGCGAGAGCGGCGACTGCCTCGACACCTCGGTCTGCGCGGGCATGAGCGGCTTCCAATCCACGCCGGGCTATTGCCCCGGGCCCGCGAACATCGAGTGCTGCGCGCTCACGCCCAACGTGGCCAACAACCCGCCGGTCCCCTCGGGCTGGCAGCTCATGCCCCAGGCCGACGTCACGCCGGCGATGACCACCTGGGCCGTCGACATCCTCCACGATCCGGTCACCTACCCGATGTTCGCGACCACCACCCAGACCTTCGGCACGCAGCTGGTGATGGCGCGCGTCGAGTGGCACCCGCCGGATTTCCAGAACAGCGTCGTGCACCGCGGGGTGACGCTCTACATCCCGCTCTAAGCCCAGAAATCGGTTGAGTCGTGCGCGTGCCGATCACCGCACACCGATCACCTGTACCGTTCCCAAGCACTTCGCGTCCGAGCGTGTCCGGGAAAGCCTGTCGCCCGCTCCGTTCCAGCCCCACGGGAATTCAGCCGCGCCTTGGCATTCCCCAGGGCGTGCGCGCGCGGTATATCCGCAGGCTACGGCAGCACGGAGGCACGCATGAGCGGCGGCTGGGGCGTCGAGTTCGAGTTCGTCGAGGGGAACGAGGGCGGCGGGGAGTTCATCTCCTCGGGCGGGCACCTTCCGAAGCTGCAGGGCCTCATCAACAAGGGCGACGTGGACCAGGCCTCGCGCCTCTACGAGGAGACCGGCGGCACCTACGCCCAGGCGCTCCTCGAGGACGCGAAGGTCGGCTCCAACACCACGCGCCGCAACATCGCCGAGGTCTTCCGCCGGGCGCGCGACTTCGCCGCCGCCGCGCGCGTGCTGGAGCAGGTGGGCGACTACGCTGGTGCCGGCGTGCTCTACGAGCAGGCCAACGACTTCCCCGCAGCCGCGCGCTGCCACCGCTCCGCCGGCGACGAGAAGAAGGCCGCGCCTGCGCTCGAGCGCTCCGGCGACTACGAGCCCGCGCTCGAGGCCTACCGACGCGCCGGCGATCTGCCCGCGGCCGCGGAGTGCCTGGTGCGTCTGGGCCGGCTGGTCGAGGCCGCGGGCGTGTACCGCGAGCTGGGCAACGTGCACGCCGAGGTCGAGGTGCTGCGCCAGGTGCCGCTCACCGACGCCAAGGCCAACGTGGCCATCCTCCGGCTCGCGGGCCTGATGGAGACGCACGGACACGTCGAGCGGGCGGCGTCGCAGATCATCGGGCTCTTCCGCGCCAACGAGGCCGCGCGCTCCGATACGCCGCTGCAGCAGCTGCTGCTCCGACTCCTGGAGACGATGGGCCGGACCGAAGACGCGGCGCGCGTCCGGGCCACGCTCGGGTTGGCCAACGCCCCCACGGCGGCCGCGACGCCTCTCGCGATGGGCGACGAGATCACCGCGCCGTCCGCCCGGATCGGCAGCGAGGACGACTACTCGCGCCTCAAGGCCATCCCCATCTTCGGCGAGCTCAGCTTGCCCGACATGCGCGACCTCTTCCGCGTCGCGCAGGAGGTCAGCTATCCGCCCGGCTCGGCGATCATCGACCAAGGCGCGGCGTCGCAGGGGCTGGTGGTGATCTCCGCGGGCAAGGTGGACGTCTCGGTGCAGGCCGGCGGCCAGACGCGCCTGCTCAACTCGCTCGGGCCCGGCGCCTACGTGGGCGAGATTGGCCTGGTGCGCGATGCGCCCGCCAGCGCGCGCGTGGTCGCACAGGGCCCCGTGCGCGCCCTCTTCATCAGCAAGCCGGCCTTCGAGCACTACCTCTACGAGCACCCGGCGGCGGCGCTGGCCATCTACCGGCTCTTCACGCAGAACCTGGCCGAGCGCGTGCGCGCGCTCTCCGAGCGCTCGTGACCGCGACCGATCTCGCTCGGCTCCGCGACGCGAAGGACCAGGCCGCGAAGCTCCTGCAGAAGAACAAGCTCGAGCCCGCGCTCGCCGCGTTTCAGGCCGCGTTGGCGCTCGCGCCGCACGACCAGGCGCTCCATCAGAAGATGGGCGAGACGCTCGCTCGGCTGGGCCGGCGCGCCGAGGCCATCCGCGCCTACCAGCGCGCCGTGGGCGGCTGGGCCCACGACGGCCAGTTCCTGCGCGCCATCGCGCTCTGCAAGGTCATCCTCCAGCTCGATCCCGCGCACCACGAGACCCAGGCCGCGCTGGCCGACCTCTACGCCAAGACCCGCGGGAACCGTCCGGCCACCGTGCCCGGGACGCTCGGCGCCGAGCTGAAGGTGAAGCGCCCGGTGAGCACCGAGGCGCCGCCGCCGCTGCCCGAGCCCATCACCGAGCCGGAGCTCGACCTCGAGCTCACCATCGACGAGGCCGACATCGAAGAGGCCGTCGAAGTCGAGGCGATGACGGCGCCGGTGCTGCCGCGCGTGCCGCTCTTCTCCGAGCTCTCGACCACCGCGTTCATCTCGGTGCTCGAGGGCCTGGAGCTGCGCCACGTCGACCCGCGCGAGGTGATCGTCACCGAGGGCGAGAAGGACCGCACCATGTACGCGGTCGTTCAGGGCCGGGTGCGCGTGCTCCGCGGCGACGCCAGCGAGCGCAAGGCCGTGGCCGAGATGGACGAGGGCACGTTCTTCGGCGAGATGGCGATGATGACCGGCGCGCCGCGCGTGGCCACGGTGGAGGCCGTGGGCAAGGTGGTGCTGATGGTCTTCCCTCCCGAGCGGATCGCCGCGATCGTGAAGGAGCACCCGAGCGTGGCCCGCGCGCTCGACAAGTTCTACCGCGACCGCCTGTTGCAGAACCTCACCCGCCAGAGCCCGCTCTTCTCCCCGCTCTCGGACGCGCAGCAGGACGCGCTCGCCGCCAGCTTCCGTCCGCGGACGTTCACGCGCGGCGAGACCATCCTCGAGCAGGGCAAGCCGCCCGACGGCTTCTACGTCATCCTCCGCGGCCGCTGCCGGGTGAGCGACCACGCCGGCGGCAGCTACCCCGACCTCAACGAGGGCGACGTCTTCGGCGAGATCTCCCTGGTCACCGGCAAGCCCGTCACCGCCTCGGTGCGCGCCGCCACCGCCTGCACCGTGCTGCGCCTGCCCGCGGCGGCCTTCACGGCCCAGGTGCTGGGCCATCCCCAGGTCGGTGCCGCAGTGCGGCGACTGGGCGCGGAGAGGCTGGCGCGGAAGGCCGGCCAGGTTCGGGTGACGGTGTAGCCCGCAACGCGTATTCTGGACGCGGACCATGGCGATCGACTTCGACGCGCTCAGCCTCACCGACATGATCCAGCTCCAGACGCAGCTCGCGTCGGAGCTGAAGCGGCGCTTCGAGAAGCGGCTGGCGCTGGTCTTCTCGGACGTCGTCGGGAGCACCCAGTACTTCGCGCGCTTCGGCGACGTGGCCGGCCGCGCGTTGCAGCAGCGCCACCTCGATCTGCTCCGCCAGTCGCTCGGCGCCGAGGGCGGGCGCATCGTGGACACCGCCGGCGACGGCGCCTTCACCGTCTTCCCCAGCGTGGAGAACGCGGTGGCCGCGATGAGCCAGGTGCAGGAGCTCATCACCGCCCAGAACGCGAGCCACGCGCGCGATCACCAGCTCGTCATCCGCGTGGGCCTCCACTGGGGCCAGGTGCTCACCGACGGCACGCTGGTCTCCGGCGACTCGGTGAACCTCTGCTCGCGCGTGGCCGGCACCTGCAACCCCGGCGACATTCGCCTCACCCGCGCCGCCTTCCTGGAGCTCGAGCCCGCCAAGCGGCTGCGCTGCCACGGCCTGCCCCAGGTGGCGCTCAAGGGCATCAGCGAGCCGGTGGAGATCCTGCGCTTCGAGTGGCGCGACACCACCCGCTTCCCGGTGCGCGTGCGCATCCGCGAGACGGGCGACGAGATCCCGCTGCCGCTGCAGGACCTCATCGCCTTCGGGCGCCTGCGCGAGCAGAACGGCATCCTCGCCAACGACGTGGTGCTCACCCTGCCCGACCCGTACCTGGCGCAGCAGGTGAGCCGCTGGCAGTTCGAGCTGCGCCGGCGCACCGACGGCTTCGTGCTGCGCGCGGTGAGCGAACAGCCCAACTGGGTGGACGGCGAGCTGGTGCCGAAAGGCGCCGAGGTCGCGATTCGCCCAGGCAGCGTGGTGCAGGTGGCCAAGGTGATGACGCTCGACTTCCTCGGCGACAACAGCCTCGACAGCGGCAAGACGGGCATGGGCGACGCGACGCTCTTCCCGATCATGCGCTGAATTTGTAAACCTTTTGGTTATACGGGCAGCCCGACCGCGCGCATCAGCGCGATCGCGTTTGAGCCTTGCACCACGCCCTCGCGCTCTCGGTAATCGAACACGAGCTTCCCGTCCTGCACGGTGTCCGCGAAGTGCGCGTTGGCCGCGAGGTTGCCGAGCGTGCCCACCACGTTTGCGAGCGCGAGATCGTGCGTGGTGACGAGCCCGAGCGCGCCGCGATCGAGCAGTGCGCGAATCACGGCCTCGGCGCCGATGAGCCGGTCGTGCGAATTGGTGCCGTGCAGGATCTCGTCGAGCAGGAAGAGCAGCGGCCGATCACCCTTGGCGAGATCCAGGATCTGCCGCAGCCGGGTGATCTCCGCGTAGAACCGCGACGCCCCCTGCTGCAGCGAGTCCTGAATCCGCAGCGTGGCGCCGAGCCGCATGGGCGAGAGCGCCATCCGCTTCGCGCGCACCGGCGCACCCGCGAGCGCCAGCACCGCGTTCACGCCCACCGTGCGCAGGAAGGTGCTCTTGCCGCTCATGTTCGAACCGGACACGAGCAAGAGCCGCCGGCCGTCGACGAGCTTGAGGTCATTGCGCACGCACGTCGCCGCGGGGATGAGCGGATGGCCGAGCTGCTCGCCGTCGTAGGTGGCGCCCGAGTCGTGCAACTCGGGGAAGACATCGGCCGGGTGCTCGTACGCGTACGCCGCGAGCGCGCTCAGCGCCTCGAGCTCGCCGAGCGTGCGAATCCAGCCGCCCAGCCGCGGCCCGAAGCGCGCACGCCACCGCGCAATCGACACGCCCACCTGCACTTCCCAGAGCAGCAGCGTGTTGAAGGGAATGAAGAACTGGTTGAAGCGCGCTTCATACAGGCCAACGAGCGAGCGCAGCTCGGCGATCGCCTTCGATGGACCTTCACTCCCCGTGAAGATCGCGTCGCGAATGCGCTGCAGCGGCCCGCTCAGTTCCTCGCGCTCCACGCGTCCCAGCACCTCGGCGAGAATTTCGAGGTCCGCGCCCGCGCGCTCCACGGCCTCCACCGCGCTCTTCAGCCGCGCGCGCAGGATCTGGAGCAGCGCGCGCTCCGCGAACACCGCGAGCAACATGATCCAGATGGGCTGACCAAAGCCGAGCCAGCCCACCGTCGCCGCCACGGCAATCGCCGCGACGATCGCTGCCACGGGCCGCGTCCAGCCTGGAATCGGCTGCACGGTCGTGCTGCCCCAGGCCTCGAGCGACCTCGGATCCAGCTCGGCGCGCACGTCGGCGCCGAGCACGGCCACGTCCTCGCGCAGGTCGAGCCGGTCGCGAAGGGCGGTCACGGCCGCTTGTCGCGCACGCACCTCCGACGCTTGCGCCGGCTCGCGAAGCCATGACGCGAGCGTCTCTTCACCCGCGGCCGTGCGCGCGGTGCACAAGAGCTGAAACAGCGACGCGGGCCCGAACAGATCGAGATCCGCCGCGTACGGATGCGAAGGATCGGCGAAGCGCTCGCCGCTCTCGCCCACGCCGTGCCAACGGTCCTCGATGCGCGCCAGCCCGCGCTCGTAGAACGTCACCGCGCGCGCCGCCCGGCGCTGCCGCTTCAGCTCGCGATCGTGCCAGACCACCAGCGCCACAAAGCCAATGAACGGCGCGGCGATCCACAGCGGCCGCACCGCGCGAGCGCCGAACGCGAGCCAGGCCACGAGCAGAATCGCCGCGAAGCCCGCGAGTCGAAGGTTCGCAATGCGCGCGCTGCGCTGCTCCAGCGCGACCACGCGCGCCCGGCGATCGGCCAGGCGCGCGCGGTATTCGTCGCTCGGAGTTCGAGTGGTGGCGTCGTTCATCCGGAGAGGAGCATGGCCAGGAGCGCCGCGCGCTGTCCCTGCGGCTTCTCGGCGAGGTTGCTGGGGAGTGTGACGAACGTGGGCTGTGGCAAGCCGCCGCACGAGCGGTTGCCGCGGTAGCGGTTCGGGCCCTCGGCCTTCAGGTCGTAGCTGCAGCGGCCCACGCGGCCCTGGATGTACTGGTCGGCCACCTGGAGGCTGCCGAGCTGCCCGGCGAAGGTGCCGTTGATGCTCAGGCCGTCGACCTGCGGCCTCACCTGGAGCTGCACCGGCTCGCTGCCGACGCTGCCCTTCACCTCTTTGTCGCTCGTGGTGACGTTGACCGCCTGGTTGCCGAGCAGCCCGCGCACCTGGTTGCCCTCCGCGCGCACGGAGATCTGCGGGCCGGTGCAGCTGGCGCCGCTGCACGACGCGGACATGCTCCCGCCTCGCGACGAGAGATCGAACTGGCTGCCCTCGACCGGTTGGCTGCTGGTCGTCGCGCAAGCCGCGAGTCCCAAAGCCGCAGCGAGGAGGGTGGTGAGTGGTCGCTTCATGGCTTCTCCCGACTCCCTCCCTGGCCTTCCAAGTTGCCCATCACTTCTTCGCGAGCGCGGCCAGCAACGGCGCCGCGGCCTGCGCGCGAAGCACGGGCGCCACGCCGCCGCCGCTGGCGATGTTGACCACCGCCGACGTCGACGCGCGCACCACCCCGCCCCACCCCGGCGTCTGCTGGCCGAGGCTCGCGTACACGGAGAAGTCGGTGAAGAACGGCAGCCAGCGCGCGCCGTCCGCGGTGACGAGCAGGTGCTCGGCGGCTTGCGTGACCACGCGCTCCTGCACCACGAAGCCGCCACCGCGCGGATCGTCCGCGGCGCGCTTCACCAGCTCGGGCCACGCGAGCGGCTCGCCGAATGCAGCCGCGGCGCGCTCGCGCGTCACCGGCAGATCCGCTTCGAAGCCGAGGAACACCGCGCGTCCGCCGTAGTCCCAGCTGCGCTTGAGCACGTAGCGCGCGGGCTCGTGGGCCACGTGCGCCACGAGCTCGTCGATGCGCTCGCCCTCGGGACCGTCGGTCGGGCCGTGCTTGAGCGGTCGCGTCCAGGGAACGAACGCGCGCACGCGCTCGAGAGCCGCGTCGTTCAGGCCGTAGCGCTTCGCGAGCGCGGGCTCGTGCGCGGTGCGCGAGAGCTCGGCGAACGTGGCCTTCATCTCCAGCGGCGCGGCGACGGGATTCGAGAGCGGCAGCGTCTGACGCTTCTGCAGCATCTGGCCGAGCCCCGAGTCCGGCTCGATGCGCCGCGCGAAGATGTGTCGATAGACGAAATCCACCGGCTCGCCGCGAGCCGTGACGCGCGCGCCGTCCCACGCGAGCTCACCGACTTCGATGACGAACGTGCGCACGCCGAGCTGCTCCCAGCGCCGCGACAAATATCGAAGCTCCGAGAGCTGCGCGTCCTGCGGTCGATGGACGAGCGCCACGCGCTCGAAGGGCTTGCCGGTGCGCGCGCGACAGAACAGCTGCAGCGCGTCGAAGAGCGCACGCGCGTTCTCGCCGTTGTCGGTCACCGCGCGCTCGATCGCTTTCGCATCGAGCCCGAGCTCGGGTCCAACCGCCTCGAGAAACGCGCGCACGGCGATGTCCGAGTAGCCCTGCATCGCGGGAATGGTCGCGTTGAGCTCGAGCGCCTGCGCGCCGCGCTCGCCGACGAAGAGATCCGCGCGCACCGTCGCCAGCCGCTCGGCGAGCCCCGCGCTCTCGATGCAGGTGCGCTCGAAGGGAAAGAGCGCGTCGAGGATCGACGTCTTCTCCGGGCCGGCGAGCATGCCCGAGGTCACGCGGTGCACGAGCGCCGTGAGGTGCTGCGCGGCGTCGACTTGCGCTTTCAGCCACGCGTCATCCACCACGAACGGCGAGAGCACCGGCGGGATGGCCTTCTCGCTCCCGTCCGGCTGGGTGACGCAGAGCCCGAGCTCCTTGGCGCGGGCGGCGTAGCGGCTGGCCACGGGCTCGAGGCGCGCGGGCGGAAGTTCGCGAAGCCAGCGTTCGAACGTTTCGCTGGGCGAGGTCGGCATGCGCGCAATCTAACGCGCGCCGACGGCCGGTGCGCTCACTTCTTCGCGCCGTTGAGCGCCTCGATGTCCTGGAGCGCCTCGCCGTCGTGCGCGGGCACGATGACCACGTCCGGCCGCTCCTTGGCAAAGTGGTACAGCCGCCAGAGCGTGTCGCTGGTCTCGTGGCGATCGGCGTCGACCAGCTTCGACATCGGCCCCGGCCGGTGGCTCGGAATGCGATAGCCGTCGCGCAGCCACGCCGCGTCGCCGATGAAGAGCAGCCGCTTGCCATGCACGGTGCTCAAGAGCACGCCCAGCGCGCCCGGCGTGTGGCCGGGCAGCGGCACCAGCTCGACGGAGCCATCGCCAAACAGATCGTGGCTCGCGGCGAAGTTCTCGATTGGCGGGCCATCGAACTTGAAGACGTCGGGCGTCACCTTCTCGAAGTGATCGGGCCGAACCGCGTGCACCGCGCCGTTGTACTTGTGGATGTAGTCGAGGTCGTCGGCGTCGGTGACGAACTTCATACCCGGGATGTCGGTGAGCCCGCTGCTGTGATCCCAGTGCACGTGCGTGAGGATCACGAAGTCTGGCTTGGCGTTGATGGTCTGCAACGCATGCGCGAGCGTGTCCACGTGCTCGAACCGGAACGCCTGCCGCACCGCGAACGAGAACTTCGCGAGATCGTCATCGAGGTGCGACGAGAGCCCAGCATCGATGAGGAACGTGCCCTTGGGGTGCTTCACCAGGTACGCGACGTAGACCTGGTCGACGAAGTGCAGGCAGCTCGCGTCGCCGACCATGCCGCACTCGGGCTGGGTCTGACGCCCGAAGAGCAGCGGCGTGATCTCCATGGGCACGCCGGGCCCCGGCGCGCTCGCAAACTTCGACAGCTCCGGACGATCGTCTCCGACGGGAATTGCCGCGCACGCCGGCGCGAGCACCGCGGCCGCGAGGACCAATCCCAGCGCGCCGATGAGGGCCATCAGCGGTTTGCGGAGGCGGAGACGGGCGAGCATGGTGCGCCGAACTGTGCCACGCTTCGGCCGTCGCGTCGCCGCTGGAGGCCCGCCTGGTTGCTGCCCTCGCCCTCGCGTTGCTGCTCGGCGCCAAGCCGCAGCCCACGCCGGCGCTCGAGGCGCTGCTCGGCAAGACGCACGAGCAGCTCTCGCAAAAGCTGTGCAGCGATCCCCAGGGGCTGACGAAGCTCCGCACCGATCCGAATAACGGCCATCCGGTCGAGCTCTGGCGCTGCCACGGCTTCCGCAGCGCTCTCGCGCCCGACAGCGCGCTCACCCTCTACTTCGAAGATGGCAAGGTCGCGCTGGCGATGGCCACCGCCGGCGCCAAGGATGCGGCGGAGGCCACGTCGAGCTTCGACGCCGCGGCCGCCAAGCTGCGCAAGCTCGCCTGCCAGAAGCGCGAGGATCGCGAGCTCTCGGTGGCGGTGCAGGACTGCAAGGACGGGCCGAAGTTCGAGGTCCTCACCCACGTGACCATGCCCGACCCGGATCAACCCGACGGCCACCGGCACGGGCTGGTGCTCCAGGCCACGACGGATCCCGGGACAGCGCAGCGGCTGGGCAAGCTCTTCCACTGACGGCGCGCGGGGCGCATGAATGTCGCGCGCGGTTCGGGCCACCACCGGCTGAACGCGAGGGGAAGCGGAATGCGTGTCGCGCTGAGAGCGTCGATTGCCATCGTGGCGATGCTGGCCATGGGCTGTCTCACGCACCTGCCGCCGCCGCGGAGCCACTGTCAGCTCAAGGTGCACTGGACGCACGACTTCGACGCCGCGCAGGCGCGCGCGCAAGCAGAGGACAAGCCCATCCTCGCGGTGCTCGCGGCCGGCCAGCTCGACGGCCCGTGTTGAGTGGGCGCCTCGCTGCTCCGGGTCGGAGCGCTCTCGGATGAGAAGGTGCAGGCGCTGGTGAACGACGAGGTCGTGCCGGTGTGGATCGACGTGCGCGAGTCGCCGCTTCCGCGCTTGCCGGTGTGGCCCAAGGTGCTGGTGAACGCCAAGCTCGGGCCAGACAACCGCATCGCGGATCTGTACAGCCAGGGCTTCTTCCTGCGCACGGTGGTGCTCACGCCGGACGGGAAGACACTGTTGAATCCGCAAGCAGATACTGTTGAAGGCAGCGTGGCCACGTCGTCGCAGAAGGGCTACTACGCGTACGCGCAGACCAAGCCGCAAGACTTCATCAACATGATCACCGGCGCGCTGGCGAGGTTCCACGCGTTGGCGCAGACGCCCTAGAAATACGAAAGCCCGCCGCCGCGAAACCGCGGGGCGGGCCTTCCGCGCATGGTCCGCCTCAACTCCCGTCGAGGATGCCGAACGCTGCGGCCTGCGTTTCACTTCGGGTGAAGCCCGGCGCAGGGTACCGGTGGAAGATAGTCAGTCTCCCTTGAGCTGCAGCTGAGGAACAGCGTCGCTCCCCAGCACGAGGTGCAGGCTGCCGACCTTGGTGGCCAGCTCGGCGTAGGCCTCCAGCTCCTTGAGCCGAACCATCAGCGGGTTCTCGCCCAGGACCTTCGCGGTCTGCGCCAGGCTGCGCGTGGCCGCCGTCTCCTCGCGCCGACGGATGACGTTGGCCTCGGCCTCCTTCTGCGCCTCGATCACGCGGTTCAGCAGGGCCTTCATCTCGCCCGGCAGCACCACGTCCTTGACGCCGAAGCTCACCACCTCCAGACCGACCGCCGCCGCCTTGCGGATCACCTCGGCCGCGATGGCCTCGCTGATCTGCTCGCGCGTCTGCAGCAGCCCGTCGAGCGTCTGGGCCGCCACCGCCTCGCGGGCAGCGAGCTGCATGGCCAGGTACAGCACCTCGTCGGCGCTGCGCGCGACCGTCGCAAGCCGCTTGGCGTCCGCGACCTTGAACGCCGCGCTGAGGTTGAGCCGCAGGGTCACGCGATCCTGGGTCATCACCTCCTGGCCTGCCACGTGGAGGAGCCGCTCGCGGAGGTCAATCACCGCCAGCTGCACCTTGTGCACCACGTTCCAGGCCGCGTGGCGCCCCGAAGGCAGCTCGGCCTCGAGCACGCCGTCGACGTAGCGGAGCACCACGCTGCCCTGGGGCGCCGTGGCCTCCACGTAGTCGCTGGCCGGCACCACCGCGCGCAGCTCGTCGCGCAGGGGCTGGGTGGCCACACCGCTCACGTCGATGAGCTCCACGCTCACCGCCGCGACCGGCGCGCGGTCCTTGCCCAGCACGCGATCCACCGTCCAGACCTGGTGCGTACCCGGGCCCAGCCACTTCACCGGCTTGCCGCGGCGCAGGATCAACCCGCGCTCGCCAGCGCCCACGGTCACCGGGCTGAGATCACCCGGCGCCACCAGCTTCAGGTGGTCGGCGTCGAGCTCCGCCAGGAGCCCGCGGGTGTCGACGCGGAGCACGTCGATCTTCTTGAAGGGCGCAAACACCGTGTGCACGCCGGGCACCAGGTACTTCGCGGGCACGCCGTCGAGGTAGGCGAAGCCGCGCTCGTGCGCTGCGATCTGGATCTTCATGGTGCGACTCCTTCCTGCCTGCTGGATTTGTGAAACGAACTGTTACGTCATCAAATGGTTATAAAAGTGAGGCCGCCGTCCGCGGAGGATGCGTCGTCCCCCACCCGCGAGCCACGCACGGCGCGCTGAGCGGGGCAGCGTCCGCGCGGTTCAGCAGAGGCACGCGTCGCAACATCGGACGCGGAGGCCAAGGCTCCTGGCGAGGACGCGGCCTTCGCCGCGGGCCGGGCAGAGCGCGCGGCCGCTGCCGTCCCCGGCTCGCGGCGGCCCCACCGCTATGTTCGGGCCCACGAGGGACCCGTCGGAGCTGATCAAGGGATTCGAACCCTCAACAGCCGGATCTCAAGTCCGGTGCTCTACCCGTTGAGCTAGATCGGCGATGGAGCTCTCGCTCCAGCGAGCGCGTTTTCAAGGCGCGTGTCTGGGTCGCTTTCTTCGGAAGCCGCTGCAGCAATGTCCGCGCGGAACGCGAGCCGTCGTGGCCGTAGCCGTCTTGCCCGCGCCGCCGGCACAGCCCCGCGTGCCCGTTGCCTGCGACATCGACGCGCGCTCTGACGGACAGCAGCCAGAGAGCCTGACGGATGATGGTTCGCTGTGCGTGAGGATTGAAGTAGCGTCCCCCGCCACGCCCCATCCCCGGCCCTTCCCCGTCTCACGCGGGGAAGGGGCGTCTGCTTGGGCGTCCTCGAACGAGCCAAGAACCACGCGCCACGATCGGGAAGGCCGATCCGGCCGGAGAGTGAAATGAAACACTTCCTTTACGTCGCCTTCTTGCTGGTTCCCGCCATGGCCCACGCCGACACCAAGCCCGCGCCGACTCCGACCTCCGACGATCCCTACCTCTGGCTCGAGGAAACCGACGGCGCCAAGGCCATGGACTGGGTGAAGGCCAAGAACGCCGTCACGGTGAAGGACATCGGCTCGAGCGCGCAGTTCAAGAAGACCCGCGACTCGCTCCTGGAGATCCTCGACTCCACCGACAAGATCCCCTACCCGGAGCGCATGGGCGACTTCCTCTACAACTTCTGGAAGGACAAGGATCACCCGCGCGGCATCTGGCGCCGCACCACGCTCGACGAGTACCGCAAGGACAAGCCCAACTGGGAGCTGCTCATCGACGTCGACGCGCTGGGCAAGGCCGAGAAGGAGAACTGGGTCTACGAGGGCGCGGGCTGCCTCAAGCCCGAGTACCGCCACTGCCTGGTCTACCTCTCGCGCGGCGGCGCCGACGCCACCGTGGTCCGCGAGTTCGACCTCTCCACCAAGCAGTTCGTGAAGGACGGCTTCACGCTGCCCGAGGCCAAGACCACCGCCGGCTGGATCGACGCGAACACGCTCTACGTGGCCACCGACTTCGGCCCCGGCTCGATGACCGCCTCGGGCTACCCGCGCATCGTGAAGGAGTGGAAGCGCGGCACGCCGCTCTCGGCCGCCAAGCTGGTGTACGAGGGCAAGCACGAGGACCTCGCCATCAGCGCCTCGCACGACGCCACGCCGGGCTTCGAGCGCGACTTCGTGAGCCGCGGCATCGAGTTCTTCTCCAGCGAGACGTTCGTCCGCGGCAAGGACGGCAGGCTCACCCTCATCGACGTCCCCAAGGACGCCGAACCGGATCCCACCCGCGAGTGGCTGCTCGTCCAACTGCGCACCGCGTGGACCGTGAGCGGCAAGACCTACGCGGGCGGCTCGCTGCTCGCCACGAAGTTCGACGACTTCATGGCCGGCAAGCGCGACTTCACCGTGCTCTTCGAGCCCACGCCCACCACCTCGCTCTCGGGCTACTCCTGGACGCGCAACAAGCTCATCCTCATGACCCTCCAGGACGTGGTGAGCCACGTGGAGGTGCTCACGCCGCAGGCCGGCGTGTGGAAGCGCGAGCCGCTGGGCTCGGCACCACCGCTCTCCAGCATCGGCGCAGTCGCGAGCGATCCAGACCGGAACGACGAGTACTTCCTGATGGTCACCGGCTTCCTCACGCCCAGCACCATCAGCCGCGGCGTGCTCGGCAAGGAGGACGCCAAGCCCCTCAAGCATGAGCCCAGCTTCTTCGACGGAAGCGGCATGGAGGTGAAGCAGTTCTTCGCCGCCTCGAAGGACGGCACGCGCGTGCCCTACTTCGTGGTCGCGCAGAAGAACCTCAAGTTTGACGGCCAGAACCCCACCCTGCTCTACGGCTACGGCGGCTTCGAGGTCTCCGAGATGCCGTTCTACGACGCCGAGGACGGCCGGGCGTGGATCTCGCGCGGCGGTGTGTACGTGCTTGCCAACATTCGCGGCGGCGGCGAGTACGGCCCACGTTGGCACCAGGCGGCGCTCAAGCAGAACCGGCTGCGCGCCTACGAGGACTTCGCCGCGGTGGCCCAGGACCTGATGGCGAAGAAGATCACCTCGCACGCGCACCTGGGGATGATGGGCGGCAGCAACGGCGGGCTGCTCATGGGCAACATGCTCACCCTCTACCCGGAGCTGGCGAGCGCCATCGTGTGCCAGGTGCCGCTGCTCGACATGAAGCGGTACACGCACCTCTCGGCCGGCGCCTCGTGGATCGCGGAGTACGGCGACCCGGACAAGCCGGAGGAGTGGAAGTGGATCCAGACCTTCTCGCCGTACCAGGCGGTGAAGAAGGGCGCGAAGTACCCCGCGGTGCTCTTCACCACCTCGACGCGCGACGACCGCGTGGGCCCGGCGCACGCGCGCAAGATGGCCGCCAAGCTGATCGACCTCGGCTACGACGCGCGCTTCTACGAGAACATCGAGGGCGGCCACGGCGCCGCCGCGGACAACGCACAGGCCGCGTTCATGAGCGCGCTGGGCTACGAGTTCCTCTGGAGCAAGCTGAAGTAGCGCCCGCAACCGCCTCTGGGCCAGTCGACAAGTTGTGGGCGACTTCCCTACCGGGCGGGTTACAGCGTCGGCCGAATTCGGGGAGAATCGACCCGGGTCGCAGCCTGTGGGGAAGCGGCCGCAGCGGGGTCTCTGCGCGTGAATGCCGTGCCAAACCAGCGCTTTCGCATCCTGAAGACGCTCGGCGACGGCGGCATGGGCACCGTGTACCTCGCGGTGATGCTCGGCGAGGGCGGCTTCGAGAAGCGCGTGGCCCTCAAGAAGCTCAAGCCGGAGCTTTCACAAGATCCGGAGTCGGTGGAGCTCTTCATGCGCGAGGCCAAGCTGGCCGCGCAGCTCAACCACCCCAACATCGTGCAGGTCTTCGACGGCGGGCTCGACCAGGGCAACCTCTTCCTCGTCCTCGAGTACGTGGACGGCGGGGACCTGGAAGGCGTGATCCGCTCCAGCCGCAAGCGCGGCAAGGCGGTGAGCCCCGCGGCCATCGCCCACGTGGGCGCGCAGGTGTGCGAGGCGCTCTGCTGCCTCTTCGACCTCCGCGACGACAAGGGCGCGCCGCAAGTGCAGGCCCACCGCGACATCTCGCCAAGCAACGTGCTCCTGGCCAAGAACGGCGTGGTGAAGCTCTCCGATTTCGGCGTGGTGCGGCTGCGCGAGTCGAAGACGGCCATCGGCAAGGTGCGCGGCAAATGGGAGTACTTCCCGCCCGAGCTGGTGCGCGGCAGCCACGACCAGCGCGGCGACCTCTTCGCCCTCGGCGTGACGCTCTACAAGCTGGCCGCGATGAAGCACCCCTTCGAGGCGCCCACGCCGCCGCAGCACTTCGAGCGCGCGTGCAAGGAACAGCCCGCGCCCATCGCCGGCCTGCCCGACGCGCTCTGGGGAATCATCAACCGCGCGCTGAGCAAGGACCCCAAGCAGCGCTACCAGACCGCCGAGGAGATGGGCGCCGACCTCGACGCGTTCGTCACCGCGTGCGACGCGCGCATCTCGCCGCGCTACCTGGCGCGCGAGCTGTTCGCGGCGGAGACGGAGGTCTCCCTCCCGGCGGCGCCGCCGAGCGACACCGCGCCCACGCAGATGGCCACGGGCCTCGACCTCTTCGACGACTTCCAGCCCGGCGCGCGCCGCAAGACCGGCGGCGTGCCCATCCCCTCGCGCACCGAGGACGAGCTGCGCCAATTCGAAGACGTCTTCGGGCCCTTGCCGGATCGCACCGGCACCGGCCCGCGCGTGGACATCAACAAGACCGACAAGAACGAGAGCTCCTCGGGGAGCGGGCTCCTGGTGCGCGGGCCGATGTCGGAGTCGCAGCTGCGCACGCTCTACAAAGACTTCGCCGACCGCTACTACAAGCACCGCAACCAGGCGCCGCCGGTGTCGTTCGAGCAATTGGCGCTGATGATCCAGAGCCGGCGGGCGCAGCTGCAGCAGAAGTTCCCCAACTGCGCGGTGACGGTGAACGTGGTGCTGCAGAACGACAAGGTCATCGTGAAGCTGCGGCCGGTGAACGAGGCCGGCCAGCGGCTCGGCTAGCGCTTCACGATCTCGCCGCCCTTCATCACGAAGCTCACGCGCTGCGTGGCCGTGATGTCCGCGAGCGCGTCGCCCGGCACGGCGATGATGTCCGCCAGCTTCCCAACCTCGAGCACGCCGCGATCGGTGACGCCCAGCAGCTGCGCGGCGCCGCTGGTGCCCGCGCGAAGCGCCGCCGCCGGGCTCATGCCGAACTTCACCATCCACTGGAGCTCGTGCGCGTTGTTGCCGTGCGGCTGCACCGCGGAGTCGGTGCCGAGCACGATGCGCACGCCCTGCTTCAGCGCCTCGTGGAACATGGTCTCCTGCGCGGCGAGCACCGCGCGTGCCTTGTCGGCGACGTGGGGCGGCATGCCCGGGAGCCGCTCGGCGAGGCCCTCGCGCGTCATCAGCGTGGGCACCAACGTGACGCCCTTCTGCTTCATGAGCGCGAGCGTGTCGGCCTTGAGGAACGAGCCGTGCTCGATGCTGTCCACGTCGGCCTTGACGGCAGCCTTGGCAGCGCCGTCGCCGTGGCAGTGGGCCGCGACTTTGCGACGCAGGCGGTGGGCCTCGTCGACGATGGCGTGGAGCTCGTCGTCGGTGAGCTGCGGCGTGTCCACGTCGTCGCTGAGCGAGAGCACGCCGCCGCTCGCGGCGATCTTGATGACGTCCGCGCCGAACTTCACCTGCTCGCGGACGGCCTGGCGACACGCGTCGGCGCCGTTGCAGATGCCCTCGTAGATGCCCGGCTCGGGGATCTTCATCTCCGGCGGATAGGGATCCGAGTCCATGTGGCCGCCCGTCGCGCCGAGCGCGTGCGCGCAGACGAGCATGCGCGGCCCCTCGGCGATGCCGTCGTTGATGGCGTTGCGCAGGCCCACGTCGATGAGCTGACCGCTGCCGAGATCGCGCACCGTGGTGAAGCCGGCCTCGAGCGTGCGCTTGGCGTAGTGCGCGGCGTAGAGCGTCTGCTCGGACGTCGGGCGCAGGAGGCCGGTGTACGCGTCCTTCCACCAGTCGGGGCTGGACTCGAACGTGAGGTGCGTGTGCGCGTCCATCAAGCCCGGCATGAGGGTGGCGTCGCCGAGGTCGACGACGGTCGCGCCCGCGGGCGCGCTCACGTTCTTGCCCACCGCGACGATCTTCTCGCCCTCCACGAGCACCGCCACGCCGCCCGTGACGAGCGCGTCGGACTTGCCGTCGAAGAGCCGCGCGGCCTTGAGCAGCACGGGCTTGGGCTTCGGCGCCTCCGGGCTCGCGTTCACGGCGAGTGAAATCGTCAGCAGCGCGGCCAGGTGAAGCATGGTGCGACCTCCAGAGCGCGACAGCTTCTCGCAGGACGTTCGCGCTGAGAAGCGGGCAATGTCGAACCAGCCACCAGCCCACCCAGGCACGATTGGGGTCGACGAGGTTGCAGCCGAGCGCCCACCTCTCCACCTTTGCTCCGGGCGGCGTGGGAGGCGGGGATGTCGGTGCGATGGTGGACGCTCGCGGCCTGCGCCGCGGCGCTCGGTCTGGTGGGGTGCAACAGCGGCACCCGGGACGTGCTCGCCGGCTCGAGCGATCCGCCGGGCTCATCCGCGTCCACCGGCTCGAGCGGCACCACCGGCGCGGCGACGATCGGCGGCAGCGCGTCGACCACGGGCGCGGGCGCCAGCTCGAGCAGCTCAGGCTCGACGGGAAGCAGCGCGAGCTCTGCTTCATCCAGCAGCAGCTCGACCGGCTCGAGCGGCAGCAGCGGAAGCACCGGCAGCGGCCAACTGCACGCGACGGCGGTGCACGGCCCGGCCAGCAACTGGCAGATCATCGAGATCGGCGGAAACGTCTACGACGTCTCGAGCGACAAGGCCGGCAACCTCTGGGTCGCCGACGGCGTGAGCGGGCTCGTCTACATCCCCGCGGGCAGCGCCACCCCGCGCTGGTTCACGCTCGCCGACGGCCTGCATCCGTACGGCTATCCGAGTCAGGGCGCGATCACCCAGGTGCAGCTCAAGGTGATCAGCGTGGCCGGCGGCGAGGCCAACAACGCCTACGTGGGCTACGACGGCATCGGCGACTGCGAAGACGAGTGGGACCAGGACCAGCCCAACCCGGACCCGAACATCTACAAGAGCGGCGACGCGGACCACGTGTGGATCAGCGGAGGCGGCTTCAACGTCGCGCACTACGACATCTACACCGGGCCCGGCATCGTGGCCGCAGAGCCGCAAGGCCGCGAGAAGCTCTGCAGCATCTACCGGCTCGTCTACGACGGCGCGCACGGAGCGGTCTGGGCCGGCGCGAACCACGGCTTCGCGTTCTTGAACCCCAACTACGACGGCTCGAGCTTCTACCTGGGCGACGACGACCCGGGCATCTTGATGGAGCACATCCACCCGGCCATCAACGGCTACCTCACCGACGCCTCGCCCGCGACCGACGACTTCCTGCTCACCGGCGGCTACTACGGCATGGCTGTGGATCCCGCGGGCGACATCTGGGCGGGCGGCATCTTCCGCACCTACAAATGCGTCGCAGGCGAGGGCGGCATCAACTTCTGGACCTGCGAATCGGACGCGCCGCACAACCACCAGATCGACATCTGGCCGGATCCGGTTTCGCACGACGCCTGGCCTCAGCAGCGCGTGGACGACTACGTGACCGGGCTCGCCGTCGCGCCGGACGGCACCGTCTGGGCCAGCGCGCGCGACCGCCAGGACAACCCGAACCAGTACCAGGTCATGGGCATCGGCCTCGCGCACCTCTCGGCGACGGGCGTTCCCATCGGCTACCTCACCGACGCCATGCCCAGCCAGCACCTCACCGCGCTCGCGGCGGATCCGGACGGATCGATCTGGATCGGCAGCGAGGCGGGCGTGGCGCGCTACATCCCATCGCAGGGCGTGGTGCAGCAGTTCGGCGGCGACGCGCTCGGCGGCCACTGGGGCGACATCGTGGGCAACATCCAGATCGACACCTCGGGCCCCAAGCGCCGCGTGCTCATCGGCTTCATGTCGGGCGCCGTCGCGATCTACACCGGCGACTGAGCGATCTCCTGCGCGCGCAGGAAGAGCGCGAGCGGCGGCGCGTCGAGCGACTCGGCGGCTCCGACGACGAGCTCGCTGGCCTCGGTGAGCTCGCCCAGCCAGCGCTCGGCGTCGCGAACGAGCAGGTGCACCCGCGCGGGCATGAAGGCCTGCGCGAAGACCACGGCCTGATCGCGGTTGGCTACGAAGACGCGCCCGTCCGAGATGCGGACGTGCTCGGCGATCGCCGCGTCGAGCGCCACGATCACCATGCGCGGGAGCTTGGCGAGGGCAACGAGCGCCGCGCGATCGGCGTCGGAATCTGCGAGCACGAGCCGCGGCGCGACGTCGGGCAGCTCCACCGCGTGCGTGGCCGCGAGCTGTCGAAGCGCCGCGCGCGCGAAGCGGCCCCCCCGCCCCACCAGCGCACCGCCTGCGCCCACCCACGCCGCGAGCTGCGCCACACCCTGCGCGCCACCACCGAGGAAGAGCTGGGTCACACCAAGCTCTTCTGCGGTCGCGAGGATCGCGGGATCGACCCCGTACGCGCCGGGCAACGTGGGCGTTCGTCCGGGCGGCGTGATCACCACCAGCTCTCGGACGCCCGCCGCGCGCGCGAGCCCCACCCGGGCCGCAAAGGCCTTCGCATCGAAGCTTGGCGCGCGACGCAAATAGATGCCCACCTTGCTCCGCGGCAGCCAGCGCAGGCGCAATCCCTCGTGCCGCGCGTCCTCGAGCGTGCGCCGCTGCGCGCGACCAAACGCCTCGGCGCGCTCGGCCGTCGCGCGGACACCGTCGAGCAACGCTGCCGGCGCGATCTTCCGGGCGTGAGCGTGCACGGCGCGCGGGAGCTGCAGCTCCGAGGGCGCGAGCTTGAGCTCGTCGAACTGCGCGGTGAACCGAACGAGCGCCGCGGTGCCGTCGCGCGCGTGCGCCTCGAGGACGCGCGCCGCGGCCGCAGCCACAGCCGCTTCCTCCGGTTGTGCCAGACGGAGCGCCTGCGCGGTGGCGCGGGCGTCGCGGAGCTCGGTGGGCTCGCTCACGCGCCGAGCGGCCCGTCGTTCGCGAGGGCGCGCGCGGCGGCATCACCGGCCGGCGTGTCGTGAATCAGGTCCACGCCGCGCCGGGCGAAGCGAACCGCCGCCGTCGCCGGACGACCGTCGCGCTCATGCTCCAGCGCCCACTGCGCGTGCCGCACCAGCGAGGCCAGCGCGTAGCTGCGCGCCAGCGTGAGCGCGAAGCGCCGCGCGCCCGCCTCGACGCCCGCAGGGTCCTGCATCGCCTTCTGCAGCCAGGCCTCGGCGTGGCCGAACGCATCCAGCGCGGTCTGCCCCGCCCACGCGAGCTCGCCGCCGTGCGCGCTCTTCGCCAGCTGCCGCAGCTCCGTCGTGAACGCCGCGAGCGAGCCGCCCTTGGCCAGCGCGCGAAGCGTGTCGAGCGAGAGCACGTTGGTGGTGCCTTCCCAGATCGGCAGGACGTGCGCATCGCGCATGAGCACGGGCAGGCCGGTGTCTTCCACGTAGCCCGCGCCGCCGAAGGCCTCGATGCACTCGCCGATGACATCGACGGCCTGCTTCGCCGTGCAGAGCTTCACCAGTGGCGTCATCAAGCGGAGCAGCTCGGTCTCATCCGCGGTGATCGTCCCGGACTCTTCCTTGCCGAGGAGCTCCACCGCGCGGAACGTGAGGTGGAATGCGGCCTCGAACTCGGCCTGCTGATCCGCGAGCGTCTCCACGTGCAGCGGCTTCTCGGCGAGCTGCGCGCCGAAGGCCGTGCGCCGCGTGGCGTAGTCGCGCGCCAGCGCCAGGCCGCGCCGCATCCCGGACACGGCGCACATCGCGTTCCAGGTGCGCGTGATGTTCAGCATCGGCGCGATGTTCCGGATGCCGTGCGCCGTGCCCGCGACCGGCGTGGCGAGGACGCCGTCGAGCGTGAGCTCCGCGGTGGGCACCTTGCGCGTGCCGAGCTTGTCCTTGAGCCGGTTCACGGAGATACCTGGCGCCATGCGGCCGTTCGCGTCGCGCATCTCCACGTAATAGAGCGCGAGCCCGCTGCCGCCCGGCGGATTGCCCACCGGCCGCGCCAACGTGAGCGCCATCTGCGAGGTGGTCGCGCTGGTGAACCACTTGGTGCCGCTGAGGCGGTGGCCCTCGGGCGTGATCGTCGCGACGGTCTCGCTGAGGCCGACGTCCGAGCCGCCCGTGCGCTCGGTCATCCACTGGCCGCTGGTCCAGGCCTTCTTCGGATCGCGCGAGGTGAGCCGCGGCAGCGCGCGTTCCACGAGCGCCGCGTTGCCGTGCACGCTCAGCGTCTTCGCGGCGCCGTCGGTCATCGCCAGCGGGCAGGTGTAGACGTCGCTCGAGGAGTGGAAGAGATAGAGCAGCGCCATCTGATGGATGCGCGAGTGCGCGCCGTGCTTGCGCTCGTAGGCGGTGGCCACCACGCCCTTCTCCGCGGCGATGACGGCCGCGTCCTTCCAGAGCGGCGAGACCTCGATGTGGTCGATGCGGTTGCCCCACGCGTCCCAGGGCTTGAGCGTGGGCTCGTTGCGCAGGTCCTCGAGCTGCTGGGCGTACATGCGCACGGCGATGTCGCCCATCTCCACCAGCGAGGCGCGGATCGCGTTGAGCACGTCTGGCGGGAGCGCGCGCGCGAGGTAGCTCTTGAGCACGCGATCGGCGTCGAACTGGTTGCCGAGCACAGGGGGCGTTTGAAGGAAGGCCATGGGCGCAGTGTAGTCGCGCGCGCGCGCTTGGACAGCCCCAGCCGCTCAACCGACACGCTCCTTGTCGGCCAACGACAAGGACCCTGACCGTCATGCTCCTTGATGGTTTGAGCTCAAACCATCTTCAGCGCCAGGCCACTTCCTGCGGCCGCGGGAACGCGAAGAGCACCACGTACTGGCCCCAGGCCTGGCCCTCCGCGCGCCGGTGGCTCACGGTGATGCAGACGTCGAGCGGACCGGGCTGCAGCAGCTGCTTGGGCAACTCGAAATCCAGCGTCGAGGTCGTCATCCACAGCCCGGAGAAGGCGCGGCCCTGCTGGACAGCGGCCTGAAGCACGTACTGAAGCGCGGCATCGGGCGCCGCGGCGCCCACGCGCACGGCGGTTCGCGCCTGCGCCTGCGCGGCCTCGAGCCCCTGGATGAAGTGTGGCGCCGGCAGCCCGCGGGCGGCGCGCTGGGCGGTAAGGCGCTGGGCGAGCGTGGCTGCCCCATCGTCGACGTCGCGCTCGTCGAAGAGCGTGTACGAGGTGAGCACCGCGCCGAGCCCGTTCTTGCCCAGCGTCACCTGCCCCACCGCGAGCTGCGCCGCGTCGCGATCGAGGAGCACGGCCCGACCGCTGGGCCGCTCGAGCGTCACCTGCACCAGGCGCGCTGGATCGCGCGTCTGGCCAAGAGCCGCCGACGCAAACTCGGCGTCGCGAATTTGCCCATCGACGTCCCAGCCCGCGCGCAGGCCGAGCGCGACCTCGTCGGCGAGCGCGGCCTCCGCCTTCCCGGCCATGGCCGCGAAGTAGTACGGCGCGATCTGGTTGCTCACCGCGCTCTCCTTGTCGGCGAGCACCATGGGCCTGAGCTGTGCGTGCGCGCGGACGGTGTTCACCTGCACCAAGAGCTGCTGCAGCATCGCCTGCTCGGTGCTGGCCGGGGCCGAAGGCGCCGCGAGCTGCTCCCGCGAGAACGCCAGCGACGCCTTGCCGCCGGGCCAGCCCACCAGGTCGAGCACGATGGGCCCGAAGATCCTCCCCGGCGGAAAGGCTGCGAGCTCCACGCGTGCTTCGGAATCCGAGGGCAGCACGCTGCAGGTGAGCGCGAAGTGGGGCAGCGCCACCGACGCGTCGGCGAGGCAGGTGCCGTAGCCATACGGCCCCTGGTTCACCAGCGCCTGCAGCCGGTCGCCGGGAACGAGGAGCTCGCCACGGAGGGTGATGTGCTGCTGCGCATCGGGCACGCGCGGCCCGGGCTCGAGCCGCACGCGCGGGACGCTCGAGGCCACGAGGATGATGATGCGCTTGCCGTCGCGGCCAAACCAGATTCCCGCGGCGCGCGGCCCGGGGCCCACCATCTTCTCCAGCGTGCCGCCGAACTGCTTCGACCACTGCTCGAAGACCTTGCCCTCGTCGAGCCGGGGCATCTCGCCCGCGCTCCATTGCATCCGCACCTCGGCGCCCACCACGCCGCAACGACCGGTGATGAAGTCGCGCAGCTCGTCGCTGGGCACGGCGTCCTTCGCAAGCACGAAGCGGCCCAGCTCCCGCGCCGCGCAGTGCATGTCGCCCGTGACCTGGACCCGGCCGCCGCTCTGGGTGGCGAACGTGTTGAGCGCACCGGTGAACGGGCTGGCGTCGGAATACGGCTCGGCGCCGAAACGCTCCGGCAGCGGACCTTCCATCTTCCACTGGTCCACCATCACGCCCGGGAGCTCGAGCGCCTCCGGCGGCAGCGGCGTGGCCTTCACCTCTTCGAGGCGGGCCTTGGTGGGAAAGGGGCTCGGCGCCGCAGGGCTCGATGGCGCCCCGGCCACGGGTGCGGCGACACAGCCTGCTGCCAAGAGGAGCGCGAGAGCAGAAAACCGCAAAAGCATCGATTCCCTCCGAAGCCGCGAGCGTAGCCTGCGCGCGCGCGTTCGACGAGGGAAAGCCGCTACCCGATAAAGCTCTCCATGTAGTTCGGATCCTCGAGGTCCACGGCGGCCGCCGTGAAGTGCAGCGTGCCGAAGGTGTCGAGCATCACCGCGAGCTCGTCGGTGCGCGTGGCGCCGATGCTCTTCTCGTACGCGCCGGGGTGCGGGCCGTGCGGAATGCCTGCCGGGTGGAACGACATCGAGCCCGGGCCCACGCCGCGCCGCGAGGTGAAGTTTCCGCTCACGTAGAGGATGAACTCGTCCACGTCCACGCTGGAGTGGGGGTACGGGCAGGGAATCGCCTCGGGGTGGAAGTCCACCACGCGCGGCACGAAGCTGCAGATGAGCGCGCCGCGCGTCGCGAACGTGCCGTGCGAGTCCGGCGGTAGGTGCACCTGACCGGCGCGCGGCTGGAAGTTCAAGATGGGCAGCGCGAACGGGTACACCGAGCCGTCCCAGCCCACGACGTCCAGCGGGTTGTGGTCGAACGTGTAGCCGTGGAAGGCGCCGTTGCGCTTCACCACCAGCTTGCGGATGTTCTCGTCGAGCGGGCCCTTGAACTCCGGGCGCCGGAAGTCGCGGTGGCAGAGCGGCGCGTCCATCTTCAGCTGGCCCACGTCGTTCCGCCACTGCTTGGGCAAGTGCAGCGCGCCCAGGCACTCGATCGACAGCCAGCGCTGCTCCACGCCCTTGTCGGGAATGAAGCGATGAATCAGCGCGCGCGGCACGGCCACGTAGTCGTGCTGCTCGAAGCGCACGTCGCCCAGGATCGTCCGCAGCGTGCCCGAGCCCTTCTGGATGAAGAAGAGATCGTCGGCGTCGCCGTTGGCGAAGTAGACGGGATCCGGCTCGGTGGGCGCGAGCATCCCGAGCACCACGTCGTCGTTGAAGATGTACGGAACGCGCGCGCTCACCGCCGGACCGCTCGGCAGCTTCGCGTCCTGGCTCTTCACGTGGCGCTTGAGCAGCGGCCGCCCTTCGACGGCCTTCGGCAACTTCCAGCCGTGCTCGGCCTTGCCCGCGTGCACCGCCTGCGGCCGGTGCTGGTGGTACATGATCGTGTACGGCGCGAGGAACGCTTCACGCGTGAAGCACTCCTCGTAGAGCAGGTTGCCGCTCTCGTCCTTGAAGGCGATGTGGTGCTTGCGCGGGATCTTTCCCAAGGCGATGCGGTCGAGCATGGCGTCTCCCTGCTGTGGGCCGTCGTTCTAGCCCGCTCGCAGCGCGTGCCAAGCGGACTTGATCACGATCAAACGCGGCCTTCCTTCTGCTGCTCGCGCTCGATGCTCTCGAAGAGCGCGCGGAAGTTCCCGGCGCCGAAGCCCTGGCCGCCCTGGCGCTGGATGATCTCGTAGAAGAACGGGCCGGCGTCGGCCTGCTTGTAGAGGCCGGCGGCGTCCTTCAAGAAGATCTGGAGCATGTACTCGCCCTTCTTCTCACCGTCGACGAGGATCTCCAGGTTCTGCAGATCCTTCATGTCCTCGTGCAACGTGATGCCGAGCTTCTCGAGGCGCTTGGGGAGCAATTCGTAGTAGCTGCCGGGCGTGGGCATGAACTCCACGCCGCGCGCGCGCATCGCCTTCACCGAAGCGAGGATGTCCTTCACCTCGATGGCCACGTGCTGCACGCCGTCGCCGCGGAGGTCCTCGTTGAAGAGGTTGATCTGGCTGGCCTTGAAGAGCGGGCGCATGGGCTCGTTGTTGGCGAACTTCACCTTGGCCGACTTCTCGATCATCACGATGGAGCGCAGGCCCGAGCCCTTGTCCACCTTGCCGTTCACGTCGCTGGTGTGGAACTCCACGTCCCAGAACTTCTCCATGCCCAGCACATGCTCCATCCACAGGAGCGCGGGCTTCATGGTCTGGAAGTTCGAGGTGACGTGGTCGAAGTGGAGGATCTCGAGCGCGTTCTTGCCGCCCTTGGGCTGGGCGTAGGTCTTGAAGCCCGGGAAGAACTCCTTGAAGCCCTTGCGCTCGAAGAAGCGGAAGGTGCAATCACCAAACGGGGTGGTGATGCTGAACATCGACAGGGTGCCGCCGCCCTCGTCCTTATAAGTTTGAATGTCGCTGATCGGCGTCGAGCCGCGCTGCTCGAGGACGCTGAATGCCTTCTGGATATCCTCAACTTCAAAGTTCAAGGTACCGATACCGGCCGGGTGCTTCTTGAGCCAGCGCGCGGCGCGGCCGCCCTCGCCCACCGGGTGCGAGACGAGCACCTTGGCCTCGCCAGCCTGGAAGAGCACCGAGTGCTGCTTGCCGGCCTTGTCGAGCTCGGGCGTGCTCTCGCCGATCTCGGCGAAGTCCATCTTGTCCACGTAGAAGCGCCGCGAGCGCTCGATGTCGCGCACGTAGTAGTGAACCGAGTCCAACCGCTTGAGACCGAAAGATTCGAGCTTGGGCATGGGGATTTCCTATTTCTTTTCAGCAGGAGGCGTATCGGGCTGGTTGTCGGCGTGGGCCGACTTGAACGCGGGCAGCGCGCAGAGCGCCGCGTCGATGCGCGCCAGCGTGGGGAAAGGCGCCAGGTCTACTTTGAAGCGCCGGGCGCTATACATTTGAGGAACGAGATAGAAGTCGGGCAGCGTCACCGAGTCGCCCACGCAGTACTTGCCGGCGAGCGGCTTCACCGACGTCTCCATCCCGCGGAGCCCGCGCTCGAGCCACTCGCGGGCCCAGTTCGCGTCCGAGTGCTCGACGCCGCCCGCGAGCTCCTTCACCTTCTTGAGCACGGCCGCGTTCTGCAGCGGCTGGATGCCGGAGTTCACGATCTCCGCGAGCATGCGCGTCTGCGCGCGCAGGAACGGGTCCTTCGGAAGGATCGACGGGTTGGGAATGGTCTCGTCGAGGTACTCGATAATCGCCATCGACTGCGCGAGCCGCTTGGTCTGGCCGCCCTCTTCCCACTCCAGCAGCGGCACCTGCGACATCGCGTTCTTCACCTGGTAGTCGGGCTTGTACTGCTCGCCGCCGTCCTTGATGAGGTTCACGGCGACGTAGTCCCACTTCACGCCCTTGTGGTTCAAGGCGATGCGCACGCGCCAGCTCGAGCTCGAGCGCCAGTAGCCGTAGAGCTTCATGCCTGCACCACCTTCTGGTCGATGCGGCCAAAGATGCTCTTGCCGTCCGGCCCGAGCATCTCGATCTGCACGGTGTCGCCCGGCTTCATGAACGGCGTGACGGGCTTGCCGCTCTCGATGGTCTCGATGGTCCGCGCCTCGGCCAGGCAGCTCCAGCCCTTGCTGCGCTCGGCGTTCGAGATGGTCCCCGAGCCGAGGATCGTCCCCGCGGTGTACGCGCGCGTCTTCGTCAGGTGCTCGATGAGCTGAAAGAAGGAGAAGTGCATCTCCGGGCCGGCGTTGGGCTCGCCCACCAGCTTGCCGTTGTAGGTCGTGCGCAGCGGCAGGTGCAGGCGGCCGCCGCTCCACGCTGCGCCGAGCTCGTCGGGCGTGACGGCCACGGGCGAGAACGCGGTCGCGGGCTTGCTCTGAAAGAAACCAAATTGTTTCGCGAGCTCGGTGGGGATGAGGTTGCGGAGCGTCACGTCGTTCGCGATGAGCACCAGCTTCACGAAGGGCGCTGCCTTGTCGGCAGTGGTGCCCATGGGCGTATCGCCGAGGATGACCGCGACCTCGCTCTCGAAATCCAAACCCCATTCGACATTGCGAAGCGGAATGTCCTCGGTTGGCGCGAGGAGCACGCCCGAGCCGCCCTGGTACACGAGCGGATCCGTCTCCAGCGTGGGCGGCACCTCGGCGTTGCGCGCCTTGCGCACCAGCCGCACGTGGTTGAGGAACGCGGAGCCGTCGACCCACTCGTACGCGCGCGGCAGCGGCGCGTGCGCCTGCTTCGGATCGAATGGCTCGCTCTTGGCGGCGCCCGACTCCAGCTCGGCCGCGAGCGCACGCAGCTTGGGCTCGGCCTCGCTCCAGCGATCGAGCGCGGCCTGGAGGGTGGGCGCGATGGCGCGCGCGTCGGCGTACGCGGAGAGCGCGCGGTTGACGACGATCAGCCGTCCGTCGCGCGTGCCGTCCTTGAGGGTTGCCAGCTTCATGGTCTTGCGCGCCCCGTGGAGACGGCGGGCAAGTAACACGCGCCCGGGCCGACCTCAACCCGGGCTGATGGCGCGGTGCGGCAGCGTCACTTGTGGCCTGCCTCGTAGTCCTCGACGGCCTTGCGGATGGTGGGCGCGGAGGGGTCGTTGGGGGCCACCATGAGGAACTTCCGGTAGTACACGGCGGCCTCCTCGTTGTGGTTCATGCGCGCGAGGCAGCCGGCCAGCGCGCGCAGGCCATCCGGGAAGTTCGGGTCGATCTCCACGACGCGCTTGAGGAGCACCAGCGCGCCCTGGTTGTCGCCGGCGCGGAGCTTCGCGTTGCCGCTCTTGAGGAGCGACACCGCTTCCGGCGAGTGCACGACCTTGCCCGTCGTGCCTGCTTTTCTTTCCGCCTTCAGCTGCTGGTAATGCGCGCTCTGGCTGGTGAACTGCGCCGTGCGGCGGAGGATCTCCTGGGCCTGGGAGTAGAAGGCGGAACCCTTGGGGATGGCACCGAGCTCGGTGATCATCGTCGGCGACGGGAGCCCGGCGGTCTCGGCGCGCGACACCACCGACTGCCGCGCGTTCTCGTCCGCGAGGCGCTGCTCCAGGCTGTGCAGCTCGCCGAGCTGGGCGAGCCGGCTGCGGTTGTCACTGATCGTCTGCCGAACGCGCCCGAGCTCGTGATCGCGGAACTGATTCTCCAGCGTGGCGAGCAGCTCACCGGAGCTCTTGAGTTGCCAGTCGGGCTTCTCGCGCAGCGCCTTCTGGGCAGCGGGCGCGTAGACCGAGCTGGGCACGGCGCCGGTGAGCGCGGCCTTGTCGTCGGCGTCGCCCTGGCCCATCCAGGTGCGAATCAGCGCTTGCCGGAGCGTGGCCTCGCGGCCGGCATAGCTGTGGAGCCCGTCGGCGTCCGCGTCGCCGATGGAGGACTGGTCCTCGAGCGTGGCGGTGGCCCCCGCGTAGGCCCGGCTGGTGAGCATGGTGCGTGCGGCAAAGAGGACCGGCTCGCGGCCCAGATCGGTGTTCGCGTGCGCCTGGCTGGCCACGTCGAGCGCGGCCACGATCTCCGCGCGATCGGTGCTGCCCTGGCAGCTGAGCTTCCAGCTCTCGAGCGCGGGCGCCGCCGCCGGCGCGGGCGCGTCGCGCAGGAGCACGGCGTCGGCGAGCCCGAGGTAGAGCCGGCCCGCGGTGGGCTCGGCGGCGATGGCGGCGACGAGCGCGGTCATGGCGGCGTTGCCGTCGCCCTGCTCGAGCGCCTGGCGCGCCGCCCAGATGCTCCCGTCCTCGAGGGGCGCCTTGGGCTGGCCATCGCAGACCATGCCCGCGACCACCTTGCCGCCGTGTCCCGTCGGCGCTGCGGGGGTGGGCGCAGGCGCGGGCGCAGGCGCAGGTGGGGTCGGCGGCGCGATGAGCTTCTTCGTCGCGAGCGCATCGGGCGGAGGGCCTGGCGTGGGCGGCTCGAAGATCGCCGAGAGCCCGGCCACCACGACGCCCGCCGCGCCCAGGCCCGCGAGCGCGAGCACGATCGGCCGCCGCGAGCGGTCCTCGACCACGGTGCTCCCGGTCGCGACGACGTCCGGTGCGGTCACGGCGGGCGGCGGCGCGGTGGGCGGCGCGGTCAACGGCTCAGCCTCGACGCTCGAGTCCATCCGCGGCCAGCGCTCCATCGCGCCGCGGAAGTCGTTGGACACGTTCACCGCCTCGCCGGCCAGCGCCAGCTCGCCCTCGAAGACGAGCCGCACCATGTTGGCGACGTCCGGTGTGCCCAGGCCTGGCGCGCTGCGGGCCACGTGCGCCGCGAGCTCCTCCTGCATCTCCAGCGCGGTCTCGTAGCGGCCCTCTTGCGAGGCGAGCGCGCGCCGCACGATGGAATCCGACTGCTCGGAGATGTCGGGACAAATCGTTCGCGGGTGCGGGTACTCGCCGAGCACGATCTTTCGCAGCACGTCGGCCATGGGCCCGCTGAAGGGCAGCCGGCCGGTGAGCATCTCGTAGAGGCAGACGCCGGTGGCGTAGACGTCGGTGCGGCCGTCGAGCTCGCGCGAGCGCGCCTGCTCGGGCGAGAAGTACACGTACTTGCCCTTGATCACGCCGGTGGCGGTCTTGGTGCGGCCGGGCCGCTCGTCGCCGTAGGCGCGCGCGATGCCGAAGTCGACGAGCTTCACCTCGCCTTCGAAAGAGAGCATCACGTTCTGCGGCGAGATGTCCCGGTGCACGATGCGCATCGGCTTGTGGCTCGCGTCGGTGCGGGTGTGCGCGTGGTGCAGGCCCTTGCACATCTCGAGGGCGATCAAGCACGCGTACGCCTCGGGCATGCGGCGGCCCTGCTCGGCGAGGCGATCCAGAAGGTCCGCGAGGCTGCGGCCGTGGACGAACTCGAGCGCCAGGTAGGGCTCGCCGTCCACCTCGTCGACGTCGAGCACCTGGACGATGTTGCCGTGGTTGAGCCCCGCGGCGATGCGCGCCTCTTCGAGGAACATCTCCTTGAAGCGCGCGTCGGCGGCGTGGGTGCGGAGGATCTTCTTGATCACCACGGTGCGGGTGATGCCCGCGCCGCTCACCTGCTCGGCGCGCCACACCTCGGCCATGCCGCCGCTGCCCAGCTTGCCCAGCAAGCGGTAGCGGCCGAAACTCTGGGAATCGGACGGCACGCTTCGAGGCTAGCACGCAAGGCACCCGCGCAGACGCCCTTGGTACAGTGCATTCCAGGGAATCCCGACATGACCCGCGCTCGTGCCAGCTCGCTCGTGATCGCGCTCGCGGCCTGGGCCGCGGGCTGCAAGCCGTGTCCGCACAACAAGTGCGCGATCCCGTCGCTGTTCGTGCACATCTCCGACGCCAGCACCGGCGCCACGTTGATTCGCCAGAGCGATCCCGACGGCGGCTCGGCCTTCGTCACCATCACCCAGGCTGGTCAGACCTGGGCGCTGACTCCCGACAACTCCTGGCCCACGGACGCCGACGAGCTCGCCTCCGGCCTCGGCGCAGGTGCGGCGTCGATCGTCGCCAGCGCGCCGGGGTACCAGTCCGTCGAGCAAGACATCACGGTGGAAACGGCCGACTGCGGCGGCGTCCAGATCCAGAGCCTCGGCTTCGCGTTGCCGCCAGAGAACAGCGCCGTCCAGCCGTTGAAGTCCGCGAAGGCCGGCGGCTCGAACGTCTGCGGCGGCTGAGGCTAATCGTCCTCGTCGTCGAGGTCCGCAAAGCCCACCAACTCGCCTCGGACCACGCGCCCGTCCTCGAGCTGCACCGCCTCGTACTCGCGGCTGCACTGCGGACAGGTGAGCCCTTCGACCTCCAGCGGCTCGCTCGCGATGCGCCCGTCGGTGACGGCGTAGTAGGCCTGCAGCAGCAGGTCTCGACTGCCGCACATGCAGGCCGTCTCGCCGGCGTCGCCGCCGTGGGCCGGCACGTCGAAGCTCTGCTCCGCCTCGGCGGCCTCGAGCGTGCGCTCGGTCTCCCAATCGGTGGGCGGGGCCTGGTTCTCGCGGCGACGCTTGCTCATGCCCGCATGCTGCCCAATCGGAACTTTCCGCGCTCGGAAATCGGCCTGACCCGGCCGACCAAGCGCGCTAGTAAGGGCCCATGCGCGTGACGGTCCGGCGGGCGAAGAAGCTGCAGGGCGAGCTCGTCGCGCCCGGCGACAAGTCCATCTCCCACCGGGCGCTGCTCTTCGCCACGCTCGGAAGCGGCACCTGCGAGGTGCGCCACCTCTCTCCCGGCGCCGACGTGCGCTCCACCGCGAGCTGCCTGCGCGCCCTCGGCGGCGAGCTCCACGCGAGCGGCGAGACCATGCTCGTGAAGGGCGTGGGCCTGCGCGGCCTGCACCCCGCGCTGGACACGCTCGACTGCGGCAACAGCGGCACCACCATGCGTCTGCTCGCGGGCGTGATCGCGGGCTCGGAGGTCGGCGGCACGCTCGATGGCGACGCGAGCTTGCGCAGCCGCCCCATGCGCCGGGTGACGGAGCCGCTGCGAGAGATGGGCGCCGCCGCCATGGGCGTACCGGGGCCGTCCGGTCGCGAGTTCGCGCCGCTGCGCATCGACATTGGACGCAAGCTGCACGGCATCGACATCGCGCTCGCCATCTCCAGCGCGCAGGTGAAGAGCGCCATCTTGCTCGCGGGCTTGTGGGCCGAGGGCGAGACGCGGGTCCGCGAGCCGTCGCCCTCGCGCGATCACACCGAGCGCATGCTCCGGAGCCTCGGCGTAGCGCTGCGCGACGAGGCCGGCGCCCGGGTGCTCACCCCTCCCACGCGCGATTGGACGATGCCCGCGATCTTCGACGTGCCCGGCGATCCCTCGTCGGCGGCGTTCGTGCTCGCGGCCGCGGCCCTCGTTCCCGACGGCGAAGTGCGCGTGCGCGGCGTGAACACGAACCCCACGCGCACCGGCTTCTTGCGCGCGCTCGAGCGCATGGGCGCGTCGCTCACCCTGGAGCCGATGGGCGAGCGAGCGGGTGAGCCGGTCGCGGATCTCGTGCTGCGCGGCGGCGCGACGCTGCGCGCAATCCACGTCGAGCCGAGCGAGATTCCCTCGATGGTCGACGAGGTTCCCATTCTCTCCGTGCTCGCGACGCAAGCGCAGGGCACGACCGAGATCCGCGGCGCGGGTGAGCTGCGCGTGAAGGAGTCGGATCGGCTGGCGCAGATCGCCCGCGGGCTCACCGCGATGGGCGCCCGCGTGGAAGAGCTCCCCGACGGCCTGCGCATCGACGGTCCGACGCCGCTGCACGGCGCGACGATCGATGCCGCGCGCGATCACCGCATCGCCATGTCCTTCGCGGTCGCGGGGCTCTGCGCCGATGGCGATACGGCCGTCGAGGGCGCCGAGTGGGCCGACATCTCGTTCCCGGGGTTCTTCGAGGCGCTCGCGCGATGGACGAATGGCGCCGTCGACGCTCGAGGCGACTGGTCAGGCTTCTGACTATCGTGTCTACTCGCCGGGTCGGGCCGAGGCCTGAAAGGACCCTCACCATGAAGCGGCTGGGCACCCTCTTCCTGGCGCTGGCGCTGGCCAGCGGCTGCGGCGGCAACAAGAAGGGCGCCTCCAGCTCGAGCGGCAGCGCGTCGGCGAGCAGCACCGCAGCGAGCAGCACCAGCGGCTCGGGAAGCAGCAGCGGCAGCACGGCGACGTCGAGCACCAGCGGCTCGTCCGGCGGCGGCAGCACCGGCCAGAGCGCGAGCATCAGCAGCAGCAGCGGCTCGACCGGCACGCACACCACGGGCTCACACGGCTCCACCACCACCGGCACGACGACGTCGTCGAGCACCGGCACCACGGGCTCGAACCAGGCCTGTACCCCGGTGAGCTCCGTCGGCTCGCCGCCCGCGAACGACACGTGCAGCGGCGCGCAGGTGATCGACGTCTCGCAGCTGGGAACGCCCATCAGCGGCACCACGCTCAACGCCCAGAACGACTTCGCCTACGACGACTCCGTGACCCCGAGCTGCACCGGCTTCTCCACGCCCGGTCCCGACGTGGTCTACGCGTTCACGCCCACGACCACTGCCGAGTACATGCTCAACGTCGACCCCAACGGAACCGGCCTCGGCTGGGACGTCGCCATCTACGTGCTGCCGACCTGCCCCGCGAGCTGCCAGAACATGCCCGTGTGCATGGTCGGCGCGGACGCGGCCGGCACGGGCCAGCCCGAGACGCTGACCACCACCTTCACGGCCGGGACGACGTACTTCATCATCGTCGACTCCTGGACGTCCGGCGACTCGGGCGCGTTCACGCTCACGCTCACCGAGCTCGTGCCGCCGAGCAACGACACCTGCACCAACCCCAAGAACCTCCCCGAGGGCGCCGACGCGGGCCTGGTCGGCGAGCTCTTCCTCGGCGCCGCGAACGACTACAACCCGTCGGCAGCCTCGACCACCTGCACCGGCAACGACGAGAGCACGCCGGACGTGGTCTACAGCTTCACGCCCAGTGAAACCGGCGCGTACGTCTTCACGCTCGACGGCAGCTACGCGAACTCGTCCATCCCGCTCGACATGTACGTGCTCGACAGCTGCCCCGCCTCGGGCGCGTCGATCACCAGCTGCACGGGCGCGCTCAACGGCTTCGACGGCGACTCCGCCACCGCGAGCCTCACCGCCGGGCACACCTACGCGGTCGTCGTCGAGGCCAGCCCGGATGTGCCCGCTGCGGGCACCAGCTTCAACCTCACCGCGTACGGTATCCCCCCGCCGTCCAACGACAGCTGCGCCTCGCCGACCGTGCTCCCGGAAGGCTCCGCCGGCCTCACCCACCAGACCATCTACGGCGCTGGGAACGACTACGCGCCGAGCGCGAGCGCCTCGAACTGCACCGGCGCCGACGAGAGCTCGCCGGACGTCGTGTACAGCTTCACGCCCAGCCAGACCGGCCAGTACGCGATCCAGGTGCTCGGTACCGACCAGGGCAGCTCGGCGCAGCTCGACTTCTACGTGCTCGACGGCTGCCCGGCCGCGGGCAGCGCCGTGACCTCGTGCGAGGCGGGCGTCCGCGGCGCCTCGAACAACTACCTGGTCGCGAACCTCACCGCGAACCAGCCGTACGCCATCGTGGTGGAGGAGCCGCAGTTCGCCAGCGCGTTCCTCAGCTTCACCCTCACCGCGCAGCCCTTCTCCCCTCCGGTGAACGACACCTGCGCCAACGCGCTCACGCTCAACCCCGGCCCCACGGGCGTGAGCGGCAGCTACCTCGACGCGCAGAACGACTACTCGCCGAACTTCAACTCGAGCCAATGCACCGGCCAGACCGAGTCGGGGCCTGACCTGGTGTACGCGTTCACGCCGCCGGAGTCCGGCAACTGGACGCTCACCCTCACGCCCAGCTCCAGCGCCGACAACGTGGCGCTCTACGTCCTCGACAGCTGCCCGACGAGCAACAGCATCACCCAGTGCCTGGGCGGCAAGGACAGCGCCGGGGTCGGCGTGTCGGAGGTCCTCAACATCAGCCTCAACGCAGGCACGACCTACGACATCGTCGTCGACAGCTACTCCAGCACGGCCTCGGGCGGCTTCACCCTCACCGCCACCGGCCACGGCGGCTCGTTCAGCGACGACTGCATCTCCGTGGATCCCGACGGCGGCTCCGACGTGCCGCTCGCCTCGCTCGCAGACGGCGGCCTCGCTGCGTCGATGGCCGTGAGCACCGTGGGCTACTCGGACGACTCGGCGTCGGCGGCGAGCGGGCTCTGCGAGACTGCCGGCCTCAACGGCGGCGACCGCGTCTTCCACATCTCCCTGCCGCAGGCGGTGCCGTCGCTCACCGCGAGCGTCACGCCGGATCCGGACGGCGGCTTCGAGCCGGTCATCTACCTGCGCTCCGGCCCGTGCACCGACTCCGACCTGGGCATCGACGGCGGCGCCGGCACCGAGCTCGCCTGCGGCCTCACCTTCGCCGGCGCGCCCGCCATCTTCACCACCGGCCCGCTCGACGCCGGCGACTACTTCCTCTGGGTGGACTCGCTCTACCTCGGCGAAGGCTCGGGCACGCTCAGCGTCACGGTGCCGTAGGCCGCGCGTCACTCGCACTACGGCTGACGGTTTCCTGCAGTCAGCTTCTTACAGCCGCAAATCCCTTGGAGCGTGCGGATCGTCCTGTGGCAAGCTCTTTGGACTCATTTTCGAATCCATTTTCGGAATCCAAAGGGACCCGCATGCTCCGCCTTTCGCTCACTGGATGTCTCGCCGCGCTGGCCCTGGGCCTGTTCGCATGCAGTGGCTCCAGCAGCAGCACCACGGCCACCAGCACCACCACCGGCACCACGTCGACGCACGGCGGCAACACCTCCGGCAACACCGCGGGCTCGTCGACGACCGGCTCGAGCAATGGCGGCACCACCGGCCTCAGCGGCGGCAGCACCAACGCTGCGGGCTCGACTGGCACGACCGCGACGAACGGCTCCAACGGGACCGCGGGCAGCAACGGCAGCACCGCCACCAACGGCAGCGGCAGCGGCTCGGGCGGCACCACCGGCTCGCTGGCTGGCGTGTGCGAGTTCTGCCAGCAGAACAGCGACTGCGACACCGGCCTCTGCGACACCAACGCCCAGGTCTGCCAGATCACCAACTGCGCGGGCTCGAGCAACGCGTGCATCACGTTCGGCGGCACCTGCGCGTCCGACGGCAGCTGCCAGTGCTTCCCGCCCGCGGCCATCTGCGAGTCCTGCTTCGCGGACACCGACTGCGCCTCGGGCCACTGCGACGCCACCAACGGGGTCTGCACCACCGCCACCTGCACCGGCGCCGACGCCACGGCCTGCACCGCCGCGGGCGGCAACTGCAGCGGCTCGCAGTGCACCTGTCCCACGGCGTACCTCTGCGACAACTGCTCCACCGACGCGGACTGCGTGACGGGCCTCTGCAACCCCACCAGCCACCAGTGCGACGTCGTGAACTGCTTCGCCTCCGACGGCGGCGACTCGGACTGCACGAGCGCGGGCGGCACCTGCACCGCGGGCGGCAACTGCACCTGCCCGGCGCCGGTGCTCTCGGGGATCTGCGGCGGCTGCAGCCGCGACAGCGACTGCAATGCGGGCCTGTTCTGCGACACCACCAACTTCTCCTGCAATGCGTTGGGCTGCTCGGGCAGCAGCGCGGCGTGCACAGGAGCAGGCTTCACCTGCGGCGGCACCACCAACCTGCCGGACGGCGGAAGCTCGACGGACGGCTGCAACTGCCTCGCCGGCCGCATCTGCGACTTCTGCACCACGAACACGGACTGCGTGAGCGGCCTGTGCGACCTCGACGGCGGCGGCCGCTGCCAGACCACGAGCTGCAGCACCGACACCACCTGCGTGAACCTCGGCCACGTCTGCAACGCGACCAACAACAGCTGCAACTGCGACGCGCTGCCGGTCTGCGACTTTTGCCAGGCGGACAGCGACTGCGCGAGCGGCGCCTGCGACACCACGGACAATGTCTGCCAGCCGGCCGCGGGTGCCGGCTGCGGCACCAACTGCACCGACGTGGGCGGCACGTGTGGCGCCGACGGCGGTTGCATCTGCTTCCCCTAGGTCGCCGAGATCTCCAGCCAGAGCTCGCGCGCCTGTCCGGGCGCGAGCTCCAGCAGGCCGTCGCCCGTGTTCAGGGCGTCGCCGGGGCTCGTCCAGGGCTCGAGGCAGATGAAGTCCTTGCCGGGCAAGCTCCAGACGACCCAGCGCGTGAACTCGGGCGAGCCCGCGAGCGCGATGGTGCCCGCGGGCAGCTCCAGCCTCGCGGCGCTCGTTCCGTGGTCGCGCAGGTGCAGGTCGACTTCACCCGCAGTGAAGTCGATGCCTGAGTAGGGCAGCTCCTTCTTCTGCACGTTGTCCCAGACACGCGTGGCCTTCGTGGGCACGCGCGCGCGTCCCTTTTCGGCCTGGGGCACGGCGAAGTACGGATGGAACCCGTAGCCGAACGGCAGCGGCTCCGAGCCGCTGTTCTGCACGGCGATGTCGATGCGCAGCGTCGACGCGCGCAGCGAGAAGCGCAGCGTGCTCCGGAACGGCCACGGAAACTGAGCGAGCGTGTCGGCGTCGTCGCGCAGCTCGAGCGTCAGCTCTGCGGCGCTCCCATTGCCGCGCGACGTCTCGCGCCACACCCGATTGCGCCCGAAGCCGTGCTGCTTCATCGAGCCCCGCTTGCCCGCGCGCGCCCACGCATCGTTCGCGAGCTTGCCCGGACCGGGAAAGAGCACCGGGATTCCGCCGCGCACGTTGGCCTTCGCGTCGAGGAGCGTGGCTTCGTCGAGGTAGAGCCACTCGCGCCCACGCGTGAAGAGCGAGGTGCAGATCGCCCCGCGCGACGGCGCAACCTCGGCGCGGCTCCCTGTCGTGGAATCTTCGAGCACCACGCGCGGCATGGCGCCCGTGCGGTCGCTGACGCTAAACATGGCCACCTCCCCGCGCCGCATGGTACCTGAGCGCCCGGAGCGAGGAGTGCCCGTGAAGCCACAGGCCGCGCGCTATGCCGTCATCGGCGATCCCGTGGAGCACTCGCTCTCGCCGCGGCTCTTTGGCCTGCTCTTCGAGCAGCTCAAGCTCAACGCCAACTACCGCGCCGAGCGCGTGCCGACGGATCAGCTGGGCGCGTTCTTGAAGCGCGTGCGCGCGGGCGAGTTCCAGGGCCTCTCGGTCACGCTGCCGCACAAGGTGACCATCACCAGCCTCTTGGACGGACTCGAGCAGCAAGCCGTGCGCATCGGCGCCGTGAACTGCGTGCGTGTCGAGGGGAAGAAGCTCTTCGGCCACAACACCGATCTCGGCGGCCTGGTGCGCACCCTGCACCACCACCTCGGCGGACATCCCACCCGCAAGAAGGTGCTCATCCTCGGTGCAGGCGGCGCCGCGCGGGCCGCAGCGGTGGCGATGGGCTCGCTGAGCGCGGCGGAGATCGTCATCGCGAATCGAACGCTCGCGCGCGCGAAGTCGGTCGCCGAGCTCGTCGACCACGGGCAGGCCCTGCCGCTCGACAACGATCTCCGCACCGCCTGCGCAAAGGCCGACGTGATCATCAACGCGACCAGCGTGGGCCTGCTGTCACGCGCGGACCCGCTGCCCGAGACGTGCGCGCTCCGGTCGCACCAGGTGGTGCTGGATCTCGTCTATCGCCCGCTGGAGACCGCGCTGATGCGGCGTGCGCGCGAGAGCGGCTGCACCGTCATCGACGGGCTCTGGGTGCTCGTGTACCAGGCGCTGTTCCAGCTCGCGCTCTGGGAAGGCCGCGACGTCGAGGCGGTGCAGGCCGAGGCGCTGCACGCCGCGCTGGCTCCGGAGGCGCGATGAGCCGCGTGCGCTGGCTCACCGCAGGAGAGAGCCATGGGCCCGCGCTCACGGCCATCGTCGAGGGACTGCCCGCGGGCTTGTGGCTGACCGCGGAGGACATCGATCGCGAGCTCGCGCGCCGCCAGCACGGCCACGGCCGCGGCGGGCGCATGAAGATCGAGCGCGATCAGGTCGAGCTGCTGGGCGGCATCCGGTTTGGGAAGACGCTGGGCTCGCCGATTTCGATGCTCATTCGCAACCGCGACTTCGCGAGCTGGACCGAGCGCATGCAGGCCGCGCCGGGCGGGCCGGACGCGAAGCCCGTGCACGTGCCGCGACCGGGGCACGCGGATCTCGCGGGCGGCTTGAAGTACGGCCACACGGGCGATCTGCGAAATGTCCTCGAGCGCGCGAGCGCCCGCGAGACGGCCGCGCGCGTGGCTGCAGGCGCAGTCGCCAAGGCGCTCCTGCGCGAGCTCGGAATCCGCATCGGCAGCTGGGTGCGCCAAATTGGAACAGCGAAGGCCACGAGCGCGTCCGAGGTTCAGCCCGAGCTCTTCCGCCGCGACGCCGAGGCGGTCGCACGTCTGGCCGACGCGAGCCCGGTGCGCGCGCTCGACGACCTCTCGTCCGCGAAGCTCGTGGAAGCCATCGACGCCGCGCGCGCCAAGCGCGACACCGTGGGCGGCATCATCGAAGTCGCGGCGACGGGAATGCCGGTCGGGCTCGGTGCGCACGTGCAGCACGATCGCAAGCTCGACGGCCGGATCGCGCAGGCCATGCTCAGCATCCCCGCGATGAAGGCCGTGGAGCTCGGCGACGGCTGGTCGGCCGCGGGTCGCTACGGCAGCGAGGTGCACGACGCGATTCATCTGCGCAGCGGTCGGCTCGTGCGCGAGAGCAACCGCGCGGGCGGGCTCGAGGGCGGGATGACGAATGGCGAGCCGCTCGTGGTCCGCGTGGCCATGAAGCCCATCGCCACTGTGCCCGAGGCGCTGCCGTCGGTGAACGTTCAATCGCTCGAGGCCACGCACGCGCACGTGGAGCGCTCGGACACCTGCGCGGTTCCTGCAGCGGGCGTGGTGGCCGAGGCGATGCTCGCGTTGGTGCTCGCGGATGCGGTGCTCGAGGCGCTCGGCGGCGACTCCATGGATTCGCTGCGTGCGCCGTTCGCGAGGCTGCGATTGGCGACGTGCGCGGATATCGGCCACCGCTTCCTCATCGGGCCGATGGGCGCGGGAAAGACGTCTGTCGGTTTGCTCCTCGCGAGGCAGCTTGGCCTGCCCTTCGTCGATCTCGACGCGCGCATCGAAGCCGAAGCGGGCACGTCGATCGCCACGTTGTTCGCGCGGGATGGCGAGGCTGCGTTCCGTGAGCGCGAGGCGAGGGAGCTCGCCAAGGTCGCGCGCGAGAAGCCGGCGGTCGTCGCGCTGGGTGGCGGCGCGGCGCTCACCGAGGACGCATGGCTCACGCTGCGTGAGTCGGGCGCGACGCTGCACCTGCACGCGCCTGCGCACGAACTGCTGAAGCGCATCGGCGATCCGTCTGCGCGGCCGATGCTCGCGGGCGGCGATCCGCTCGCGCGCCTCAACGCTCTCGCGGCTGAGCGCGAGCGCTGGTACGCGCGCGCGGATCTGCACCTCGATACGACCGGGCTCTCGCCCGAGCTCGCGGCCGGTGCAGCAGTTGGGCTCTTCCGTTCAATCGAAGGGCCGCTGGTGAAGCGCCATGGCTGAGCTGCGTGTCCGCTCGGGCGCCGGCGACTACGACGTGCTCGTCGGGCCGGGCGTTCGCGCGCAGCTCGCGACGCGGCTCGCCCAGCGAAACTTCTTGGTTACAGACGAGAACGTCACGCGGCACTGGGGCGACGCGTTTGAAGCGCTGCTGAAGCCGGTCGCGAAGCTCGTGTTGCCCGCTGGTGAAGCGTCGAAATCGCTGGCGACGGCCGAGCGCATCTGGCGCTGGCTCGCGAACGCGAAGGCCACGCGCGCGGACACGCTGGTCGCACTCGGCGGCGGTGTGGTGGGCGATGTGGCTGGCTTCGCAGCGTCGACGTTTCATCGCGGCGTGCCGCTCGTGCACGTGCCCACCACGCTCCTCGCGCAGGTCGACTCGAGCATCGGCGGCAAGGTGGCGATCGATCTGCCCGAGGGCAAGAACCTGGTCGGCGCGTTTCATGCGCCGACGCTCGTCATCGCCGACACGGAAACGCTCGCGACGCTGCCCGAGCGCGAGCTGTGGAATGGGCTGGCAGAGCTGGTGAAGACCGCGCTCATCGGCGACGCGCCCCTCTTCGCCGAGCTCGAGCGCGAGCTCGCCGCGACGCCCGAGCGCATCGCGAAGGCCGCGCAGATCAAGGCCGAGATCGTCTCGCGCGACGAACACGATCGCGGCGAGCGGATGCACCTCAACTTCGGGCACACGTTCGGACACGCGCTCGAAGCGGCGACGGGTTACGGGCCGCTGTTGCACGGCGAAGCGATCGTCCTCGGCATGCGGCTCGCGACAGCGCTGTCGGCGCAGCGTGGGTTCGCCGATGCCAAGCGCGTGGATGCGTTGCTCGCGCGCTTCAAGCTGCCGCACCTGAATGCCTCGCTCGACGACGTCCTCGCCGCGATGAAGCTCGACAAGAAGGGCTCGCGGTTCATCCTGCTCGAGTCGATCGGCAAGGCGCGCATTGTGGATGACATCGATCTCGGCGCGATTCGCGAGCTCGCCGAGCCGCTCCTGGAGTCGCTGCGATGAACATCCTCGTGCTGCACGGCCCGAACCTGAACCTGCTCGGCGAGCGCCAGCCCGAGATCTACGGAACGACCACGCTGTTGCAGCTCAACGAGCTCATCGAGAAGCGCGCCATCGAGCTCGGCGCGAGCGTGCGCATCTTCCAGAGCAACCACGAGGGCGCGCTCATCGATCGGCTGCACGAGGAGCGCCGCTGGATGAACGCGCTCATCATCAATCCCGGCGCGCTCACGCACTACTCGTACGCGCTGCGCGACGCGATCGCCGCGGTGAGCACGCGCGCCATCGAAGTGCACCTCTCCGACATCACCCAGCGCGAGGCGTGGCGCCGCGTCAGCGTGATCGCCGATGTCTGCGAGGCGCAGGTGATGGGCTTGGGTCCGCGCGGCTACATCGAGGCGCTGAACCGACTGACACAGAAGCGTTAAGCCTGCTTCTCGACCTTGACCAGGTGGCGGCCAATCAAGAGCTGATCGCCGTGCTCCACGACCGTCGGCTGCATGAGCCGGAAGAACGTGCCGTTGCTGGAGCCGAGGTCCTTCACCGAGAGCCGGCCGTTCTTGAAGAGAAACGTGGCGTGGCGCCCGGAGACGAAGCCGTCGCCGGGGAAGACGATGTCGCCGAGCTCGCGGCCGAGGGCCACCTCGCCGTCCTTGATGGGGAACACGTCGCCGCGGCGGCCGCCCTCGTAGATCTGCACCAGGCGCGCCTTGTAGCCCGGGTCCTTGCTGCCCCAGACGCCCGGCTGCGCGGCCGGGAGCGCCTCGATGAGCAAGCGCTGGCGGCCCACGCGGAGCTCGTTGCCCGGCACCAGGTCGCGGTCGGCCTGCACCTTGAGGCGAATGAAGACGCCGTTGCCCGAGCCCACGTCATCGACGGTGAGCTTGCCGCTGCTGATGGTGAAGCGGGCCTGCACCGGCGCGAGGAAGGGATCGTCGGGCGGCATGATGTCCGCCTTGGAGCCGAGCGTCATCTGGTCGCGCACGAACGGGACCATGGTCTCCGGCCCGCCGTCGAAGCGAACGACGCGCAACATGGTCTTGTTGTCAGGCATCTTCGGCACCCCAGGGGCGTAGAAAACCCGCGGCTGCCGGGGCTGTCAAGCGACTGCGAACTTTCGCGCCAAAACTGGAAATTGGAATCCGCCGATGGAGGGTCGCGTTTCTGCGCGCCCAAGCAGGCGAGCGCCTTGTCCAAGACGCTGGCTTGGTGCGTCATTGGGAAGTAGTGTCCGACCGCGTTTGGCTAGAGAAGTTGGAGGCTGGAAATCATGGCAGTGCCGTTCATCTCGCAGGTGAAGCGCACCCACCGCTGCGGCTCGTTGCGCGCCGCCGACGTGGGCAAGGAGGTCGTCCTCTTCGGCTGGGTGGCCACCCGCCGCGACCACGGCGGCGCCGTGTTCATCGACCTCCGCGACCGCGAGGGCATCACCCAGATCGTCTTCGAGCCCCGCTTCTCCGCCGAGGCCCACACCAAGGCCGGCGACCTGCGCAGCGAGTGGGTGATCGGCATCCAGGGCAAGGTCCAGTCGCGCGGCGACAAGAAGAACCCCAACCTCGCGACCGGTGAGATCGAAGTGCACGTGACGGAGCTGGCCATCTTCAACAAGGCCGAGCCGCCGCCCTTCCCCCTCGACGACAAGATCGACACCGCCGAGGACAAGCGCCTCGAGCACCGCTACCTGGACCTTCGCCGTGTGCCGCTCCAGAAGAGCCTGCTCACGCGCTCGAAGATGAACCACATCACCCGCTCGCACATGGCCGACAACGGCTTCCTCGAGCTGGAGACGCCCTTCCTCGGCCGCTATACGCCGGGCGGCGCACGTAACTTTTTGGTTCCATCGCGCCTTCAGCCGACCAAGTTCTACGCGCTCGCGGAGAGCCCGCAGCTCTACAAGCAGCTGTTCATGGTTGCGGGCTTCGACCGCTACTTCCAGATCGTGAAGTGCTTTCGCGACGAGGACCTGCGCCTCGACCGCCAGCCCGAGTTCACCCAGATCGACGTGGAGATGAGCTTCGTCTCCCAGGACGACGTCTTCACCATCATCGAGGGCCTCATCGCTCGGTTGTGGAAGGAGATCCTGAACGTCGAGGTGCCGATTCCGTTCATGCGCATGGAGTTCGACGAGTCCATGAGCAAGTACGGCAACGACAAGCCCGACCTCCGCTTCGGCATGGAGCACACCGTGCTCACCGACATCGTGCGCAAGCACGAGGGCGGCGGCATCGGCATGCTCGCCGACACGCTCAAGATGTCGAACGGCCTCATCAAGGCCATGGTGCTGCCCGGCGACAAGGGCATGAGCCGCACCGAGGTCGACAAGCTCGAGGACTACGTCAAGACCATGGGCGCCAAGGGCCTCGCGCGCGTGAAGCTCGCCGAGGACGGCAGCTGGACCCAGGGCCCGATGGGCAAGACCGTCACCCCCGCGATGCGCGAGGAGATTAACCAGGCGGTTAAGGCCAAGCCCGGCGACTACATCCTCTTCCAGTTCGGCCGCGAGTCGCAGGTGCAGACGGTGATGGCCAACCTGCGCGTGCACCTCGCCAAGAAGCTTGGCCTGATTCCCGAGTACGGCTCGGGCGGCCAGTGGAAGTTCCTCTGGGTCGTGAACCCGCCGCTCTTCGAGTACGACGAGGACGCCAAGCGCTGGGTGGCCGCGCACCACGCCTTCACCCGCCCGCACGACGAGAACGTGCAGGACCTCGACAAGGACCCGGGCAAGGTGAAGTGCTACCGCTACGACGTGGTCCTCAACGGCTTCGAGATCGGCGGCGGCTCCATCCGCCTGCACGATCCGGAAGTTCAGGCCAAGGTCTTCGCGGCGCTGGGCATCCCCGCCGAAGAGGCGCGGAACAAGTTCGGCTTCCTGCTCGACGCGCTCAAGTTCGGCGCGCCGCCACACGGTGGCATCGCGCTGGGCATGGACCGCCTGGCGATGCTGCTCACCGGCGCGGAGAGCCTGCGCGACGTCATCCCCTTCCCCAAGACGAACAAGGGATTGGACATGATGACCGGCGCCCCGGGCGAGGTGGACGAGCGGCAGCTCAAGGAGCTGTACGTGAAGAGCGTGGCGCCGCAGACGTAACAATTTGGTTACGGAGGGGACGTGACGCCGGAGTTCGTCCGCATCGCCAGCGTCATCGAGCCGAGCGAGAGCCAGCGCGCGCTCGCCTCGGATCTCGCGCGCCTCTGCGACGGCCGCGCCTCCGCGGGCTCGCAAGACCGCATCGCCTACGCGCGCGACCTGTGGCCGAAGGCGACGTACTGGGCCGGCCTCGGAAAGGTCCCGCGCCCGCCCGACGCCATCTGCTGGCCACGCGATGAGAAGCAGCTCGCGAACGTCGTCGCCTTCGCGCGCGCGCGGAAGATCCCGCTCATTCCCTTTGGCGCGGGCAGCGGCGTCTGCGGCGGCGCCATCGCGCTCACCGGCGGCATCACCGTGGACTTGAAGCGCATGGACCGCCTGCGCTCGGTGGACCACGCGAGCCGACTCTTCACCGCGCAAGGCGGCATCATCGGCGAGAACCTGGAGCGCGAGCTGGCGGCGCACGGGCTCTCGCTGGGCCACTTCCCGAGCTCGATCTACTGCTCCACGCTCGGCGGCTGGTTGGCGGCGCGCAGCGCGGGCCAGCTCTCGACCAAGTACGGCAAGATCGAGGACATGTGCCAGTCGCTCACGGCCGTGCTCGGCACGGGCGAATTGGTGAAGGTCCGCGCGCGGCCGTCGAACGGGCCGGACTTCACGCAATTGTTAATAGGCTCCGAAGGCACGCTGGGCTTCATCACCGAGGCCACGATGTTCGCGGTGCCGCAGCCGGCGACGCGCGCGTACCGGGCGGTCCGCTTCCGCACGCTCGAGGCCGGCGCCGAGGCGATTCGACGCATCCTGCGCGACGGCCTGCGTCCGGCGGTGGTGCGCCTCTACGATCCGTTCGACACGGTCATCGCCGGCAAGGGCAAGACCAAGTTCGCCGCGACGGATGAGCACCACCGCGACGGCATCCAGGTCATCCAGGAGCGCGCGCCGCTCGCGGCCAAGCTCGCCGTGCGCGCCGCGCTGGGCAAGCCTGCGGCGCTCAACCGACTCGCGGATCTGCTGCGCGAGTGCTTGCTCATCCTCGTCTTCGAAGGCGACGCGGATCTGTGCAGCGCCGAGGACGAGCAGGCGCTGATTCTCTGTCGCGAGCTCGGCGGCGTCGATCTCGGCGCGGCGCCCGCGCGACACTGGATGGAGCAGCGCTACGCCGTCTCGTACAAGCAGTCGAAGATGTTCGCTGCCGGCGCGTTCGCGGACACCATGGAGGTTTGCGCGACGTGGGACAAGGTCCTGCCCGTGTACCGCGCGGTGCGCCAGGCCGTGTCGCCGCTGGGCTTCATCATGGCGCACCTCTCGCACGCGTACGTCGAGGGCTGCTCGCTCTACTTCACGTTCTCGGCGACCGCGCCCAGCCCGGAAGAGGTGGTCGAGCGCTACGACGCCGTGTGGCGCGAGGCACTCGGCGCTGCCATGGCCGCTGGCGCGACCGTCTCTCACCACCACGGCGTGGGCTTCTCGAAGGCGGGTCGCTTGCACGAGGAGCTGGGTTCACCTGGAGTGAACCTGCTTCGGGCGCTGAAGCGCACCTGTGATCCCGACGGCATCTTGAACCCGGGCAAGCTCGGGCTCGGCGGGGAGGCGTGATGGTCAACCGTCCTTCCACGACCGAGTTCTCCGCGCTGCTTCGCTCCGATGAGTTCCGTGATCTCGGCCGCGAGCTGGAGCTCACGCCCGCCGGCGCGGATCGGCTCGCGCTCGGGCTTCGTTGGGCGCGCGAGCGCGGCCGCCCGGTGCGCGTGTCGCGCGCGCGCTTCGACAACGTGAGCCGCCCCGATGTCACCAGCTGCCTGATCCACGCCGAGGCCGAGGCCAAGCTCGCCGACGTGGAGGCCGCGCTCGACACCGCGCAGCTCACGCTGGGGCCGCTCTCGCCGGGCGCGCGCGAGCTCACGGTCGCGCAGTGGCTGTGTGGCCCGCACGCGGGTCTGCGCGCGGTGCCCGGGGGTCGGCTCGAGACGGCTGCGCTGACCATCGAGGCCGTGCTCTGGACCGGCGAGGTCTATCGCTCGCATGCGTCGCCGCGCGCGGCCGCGGGCCCGGATCTCGACTACGCGTTCCTCGGCGCAGGCGATGCCGTCGGATTGCTCACGTCTGCGCTGCTGCGCGCGTTCTCCAAGCCCACCACCGACGATCGCGTCGGCGTGACCTTGCCGGATCCCGCGAGCGCCGCCGCGATCCTTCACGATGCGCTCGGGCATGAAGCGCGTCCTGCGAGCGCCGAGCTGGCGCTGGTCGACGGACACGCGGTGCTCACCGCCACGTTCTCCGATCTCGCGTTCCGCGCGCACCGCGATGCGGCGCGCTTGCGTGAGGCCGCGGCGCTCCACGGCGCGACAACGCGCGAGGCCGTGCCCGTGCAGAGCGAGCGCGAGCTGACGCACGAGTTCGAGGTGAGCTGGGAGGCGCTGCCGGGCCTGCTCGAGCTCTGCTTCCCGCATCGCGTGGGCATCCATCGAATCGCGAGAGAGAGCGTGGTGGTGGTGTCTTCGATTGCGCTGAACGGCGACGGCGTGGTGCCGCTCGATGGGCCCGCGTCGCAGCCTGCGTGGCTGCAAGCGCTCGCGCGCGAAATGGGAGGTGCGCGGTGAGCCACGATGGAATGCGCCCCTCGAGCGATCCACGCCGCCAGCGCGAGTACGCGTACTGCACCGCGTGCCCCAAGCTCTGTCGCTTCTCGTGTCCGGTGTCGGAGGCCGAGCGCCGCGAGACGGTCACGCCATGGGGAAAGATGGAGGTCGGCCACCAGCTCGAGACGCGCCAACGCCCCATGGACGCCGCGAGCGCCGAGGCCGTCTACGCCTGCAGCGACTGCGGCCGCTGCACCGAGCACTGCAAGCACGGCAACGAGGTCGCGCCCGCGCTGGTCGCGTTGAGGGCAGAGGCTGTTCGCGCGGGGGTCGCGCCCGAGTCGATCACCAAGCTCGTCGATCGCTTCGCCTCGCACGGCTCGCCCTTCCCCACTTCGCTTCGCCAGGCCGCGCAGAAGGCCGGCATGCGCGACGATGGCACCTACTTCCCGGGCTGCACCGCGCTGGCCAAGCAGCCCAACCTCGTCGACGACGCGCGCGCCGCGAGCGAAGCGGTGGGCATGCCGCTCGCCGTGAGCCCGCTCGCCTCGCGCTGCTGCGGGTATCCGCTCTGGGCCGCGGGTCATCTGCAAGCGTTCCGCGCGCACGCCGAAGGATTCGCCGAGGCTGCGCGCGAGGTGCCGTCGCTCGTCGTCGGAGATCCGGGCTGCGCGTACACGCTCTCGGTGCTCTACCCGCAGGTCGGCGTGCGCACGCCCGAGGTTCGGCTCTGGGTCGACGAGGTCGCGCGGCGGCTGCCGGAGCACGCCGGCGGCAAGCCCGTGGAGCTCGACGCCGCGTACCACGACCCGTGCCACCTCGGCCGCGGCTTGGGTCGCTACGAGGCGCCGCGCGCCATCTTGCAGCACGCGCTCGGCGGCAAGCCGTTCGCCGAAGCCAACGACGCGCGCAACGATGCGGGCTGCTCCGGCGGCGGCGGGGTGTTGCCGCGCACGCACCCGGAGACCTCGGTGGAGATCGCGCGGCGCCAGGGCGAGGCGCTGGGTGAGCGCGCGACGATCGTCACCGCGTGTCCGGCCGCGCGCCGCATGTTCGAGAAGGCCGGCCGCAAATCGCTCGCCCTGGAGACGGTGCTCGCGCGATTCTTCGGCCGCGAATCGGGGGACTGACATGAAGACGTTTCTCGTGGTGAACCCCATGAGCGCCAACGGGCGCACGGGCCGGCAGTTCCCGGAGATCTCCGCCGCGCTCCGCAACGGCATCGGCGAGTTCGAGCACGCGTTCACCACCCGCGCCGGCGAAGCGACGGACCTCGCGCGCAAGGCGATCAAGGATGGCTTCGAGCGCATCGTGGCCGTGGGCGGCGACGGCTCTATTAACGAAGTGGTTAACGGCTTCTTCGAAGACGGCAAGGCCATCAATCCCAACGCAGCGCTGGCCATCATCCCGCGCGGCACCGGCGGCGATTTTCGCAAGAGCTTTGGCTGGAGCACCGAGCTCGCCGACGCCGTGAAGCGCCTCGCCCAGCCCGACCTCGCGCCGCTCGACGTGGGCGAGCTCAAGTTCACCGACGCGCACGGCAAGGAGTCGCTGCGCTACTTCGTGAACGTGGCCTCGTGCGGCATCAGCGGCAACGTCGACGACGCAGTGAACAACTCCAGCTTCAAGGGCCTCGGCGGCGGCACGCTCTCGTTCAAGCTCGCCTCGCTCAAGGCGCTGCTCAGCTACGCCAACAAGCCGGTGAAGCTGCGCTTCGACGACGGCCCCGAGGAGCGCGTGGACGCCCTCACCTGCCTCGCGGTGGGCAACGGCCAGTACTTCGGCGGCGGCATGTGGATCTGCCCCCAGGCCAAGCCCGACGACGGCATCTTCGACGTCACCATCTGGGAGCGCTTCGGCCTCAAGGACTTCGCGCTGCGCCAGGGCGCCATCTACAACGGTCAACACTTGAAGATGAGCGGCGTCCGCAGCCTGCGCGCCAAGAAGGTCACCGCCACCAGCGACGTAGACGTACTCCTCGACGTCGACGGCGAGCAGCCAGGCAAGCTCCCGGCTACCTGGCAGGTCCTGCCCGGCGCCATTCGCATCAGCCGCTGACGCGCTGCATTGGCGCAGGACGCTCGCGATTTCGGGCCATTGGGAAATGTTCGCGCGGGCCTGTTGTTCGGAGGTCGAGCGGCCGGTTGATCCTGCGGACGTCGGTCCGTAGCGTTGAAGGGCGGTTTTCTGCTCGCGGAGTTGCCATGCGGTCTCTGCTCGTCATTGTGGTGGGGTTGGTGCCGGCCCTCGCGTTCGCGGATGCGACGCCCCTGACCTCGCTCGACCAGGTGCAGAAGCTCTGCGCCGAGCTCCAGACGGCGCCGAACGCGACCGCCGATGCCAAGGCCGCGCGCACCGAGGCGCTGAAGCGCGAGCTCAAGCTCACCCTCCCGCCCGGGCAGTACCGCATCGCCGAGGCCGACCCGAGCTCCAACACGCTCAGCGTGGACACCGAGCACGCGTTCCGGCTCTTCAAGGGCGCAGCCGTCTTCTACCCGGTCGACGAGGAGGACCTGGACCTCGCCGTCCCCGAGGGCAAGGCGCTGCCTGCAGACACGCACGACATGGCCCTCGAGCTCGTGGTGCGCCCGGGGCAGGACACGGACCAGGCCTGCGCCATCGGCCTCGCGCACGACTACGTGATGGGCGTGGAGATCCTCTCCGCGCGGCTGGTGAACCCCGCGGGCGCCACCGTGGCCGCAATGGAGGAGGACGAGAGCATCGAGCGCACAGCGAAGGCCGGCGGCACGCCCACGGTGGAGATCGTCCCGGCCGTCGTCGAAGGCTCGGCGAGCATGGCGCGCCAGGTGACCGACGGGCTGCAGGGCATGCGCGCGCGGCTGATGGAGTGCTACCAGCACTCGCTTCAGGCCCATCCGACGCTCGATGGCTCCATGGTGCTCGGCTTCGACGTGAGTGGCGGCAAGCCCGGGCCGGTGACGGTGATGGCGGACAGCGTCCAGGATGACGCGATGGCCGCGTGCGTGTCGAAGACGGTGAGCGGGCTGGACCTGAAGGGCGCGCCGCCGCCGGCGCCGGCCAAGGGCAAGAAGGCCGCGAAGGCCGCGGCGTCCGAGAGCGGCGCGGGGCGCGCGAGCGTGGCCCTGCGGTTCGAGCGCAAGTAGGCCCGAACGGATCGATGAAACAAGCTGGTTAACATCAGTCAACCGATCCGCTACTTCTTCAGCGCATTCAGCAGCGACTCGGCCTCGCGCGTGCGCCGCACGTGGATGGGCAGGTGGCGCTTCTTGAAGCGCGCGAGGGCCTGCTCCGCCAGCTCGCGCGCGCGCGTGGGCTCGCTGTCCGCGAGATCAAGCGCGAGCTCCATGCGGGCGTCGGCGAGCTCGTCCTCGCCGTTGGGGGGCTTTCCGGCGAAGAAGAGCGCCTGCTCCGCCTCGGCGCGGGCCACGCTCACGTTGCTGTGCAGCCGCGCCAGCCGCGCGCGCAGCAGGTGATCGAGCATCCAGAAGTCCGGGCCCACCTCGTGGCCCGCGAGGATCTTCTCGCCCCGCTCGAGGTCGGCTGCGGCCGACTCCAGGTCTTTTCCCTGCTCGATGGGCACCGCGGCGCGGTTGACGAGGTACTGCCCCACGTCGGTGGGCCACGAGGCAGCGAACTCCTCGGCCAGCGGCGCGGCCTTGTCGAACGCGGCCTGTGCTTCCTGCGGCTTGTCCGACGAGAGCAGGCAGATGCCCGCGTTGTCGTACATGTTCAGGTTCTGCTCCCGGTCCACGCCGGGGTTGGCCTCGACGACCGCCGCGGCCCGCATGAACTGCTGCGCGGCGCCTGCCGGATCGCCGTCGATCATGGCCATGGCGCGCGCGAGCTCGGAGTACGGATTCACCAGCATCGGGTTCTGCGGGCCGTAGGCGTCTTCGAACTCCTTCAGCGCCTTTCGCATCTGCTCCGTGGCCTTGGGATCGCCGCGGTTGATGGCCATCGAGCCCAGCACCTGGTCGAGCGTGCAGCGCAGCTCAGGCGGATTTCCCGCACGCTCCACGGCCGCACGCGCTTCGGCGGCGATGCGATCGCCCTCGTCGAAGCGGTTCATGATCACGCCCACCGTTTGTAGCTCGTAGACGCGCGCGTTGGCGGCCTGGGTGTCGTCGCCGGCGGCCTCGGCGAGCAGCGCTGCCTGGTGGAAGAGCCGCACCGTCTCCTCGAGCCGCTCCTGGCGGAGCATCGAGCTCTCGGCGCGCGCGAACATGGCCGCGGCCTGGACCGCCGTGGCGCCTGCGTCGACCGCGAGCGCCTCGAGCTTCTCCGCTTCGGCGCGCGCGCGCTCCGCCTGGCCCAGCTCGCTGAGCGTGCCGATGCGCGTGAGGTCGGCCTGGAAGCGCTGGCGCTCCTCCAGCCAGTGGTGCCGCGGCGAGGTGAGCTTCTCGCAGCCCACCAGGTTCCACGCGCCGCGCAGCCGCTGGGCGAGGTGCTCGGCGGTGAGGCTGGGATCGCTCTCGACGATCGTCGTCGCCGTCTCCGCGCGAACCAGCGCCTCCTCCAGACAGCGCTGTCGCAGCTCGGCGGTGCCGGGATCGATCGTGCCGCTCCGGGCTTCCTGGCAGGTCTCGATCTGCTGCTGGTGCGCGTCGGCCACGTACGCGTCGACCGCGGTGGCCAGCGCTTCGCCCTGCGCGCTGCGCCCCGCGGTGGTGAGCCGTGTGCGCAGAGCCGCCGACTGGAGCAAGCCCCACGAGCCCGTCGGCGCTTCGCGCTCACAGCGGGTCCGGTCGCGATAGAGGACACCCGCAGCCACACCGACCGCCGCCAGCGCCACCGCCGCCAGCGCCGCGCGCTCGGCCACGTGGCGGATTCGCCGCGCGGGATCTTCCGACAGCGCTTGAAGCAGCGCCTCCATCGACGGGTGCCGCGCCGCCGGATCCACCGCGAGCCCGCGCAAGAGAATCTCGCGCACGCGCGCGGGCACGGGGGATCCTTTGGGTGCAGGGCGCACCTCGCCGCGGAGCACGGCCTCGCCCATGCCCTGAAAGTCTTTTCCGCCGAACGCGCGCTCGCCGTAGAGCGCCTCGTAGAGCGCGGTGCAGAAGCTGAACTGATCGCTGCGCGTGTCGACTTCTTTTCCAGCGAACTGCTCCGGCGCCATGTACGCGGGCGTGCCGAGGAGCTCACCGGGCGTCGTCACGAGCAGGCCGGCAGTGACCAGCTGCTGGGGCATGGCCGTCGGCACGCGGCCGTCGAGGTGGGCGAGGCCGAAGTCGGTGACCTTGGGCGTGCCGTTGGGATCGACGAGCACGTTCTCGGGCTTGAAGTCGCGGTGCACCAGGCCCGCAGTGTGCGCGGCCGCGAGCCCACGACCCGCGCCGAGGTACATCGCGAGCACGTCGCGCCACGAGCGCTTCTGGGCCTTGGTCCAGTCGGCGAGCGTGGGCCCGTTCACGTACTCCATCGCCAGGAAGACCTGGTCGCCCCAGTCACCCTCGTCGTAGACGGCGACCACATTCGGGTGCGAGAGCCGCGCCATCGCCTGGGCTTCGCGCGCGAGGCGGGCGCGGAGCAGCGCGTCGGGCTCGCCGTGGATGCCGTCGGGGCGAAGGAGCTTCAGGGCCACGCGGCGGTCGAGCTGCGGATCGTACGCCAGGTACACGTTGCCCATGCCGCCCTGGCCGAGCACGTCGATGAGGATGAAGCGGCCCACGCTCGCGCCGCGCGAGAACACGCCGCCCACGGTGAGCGCCGGCGGCGGGACGATGGGCGGCTCGGTGGCGACGACGCCGGAGTCCGTGGCCATCTGGAGGATCGCCGGCAGGCGCTGGGTGTTGAGCTGCTCGCCCTTCTGGCCGGGCGCGGTGATGTCGCTGCCGAGGCGCATGGCCTCCACGCGCGCGCGGCACGCAGCGCAACCCGTGAGGTGCTGCATCACCGCGAGGTCGGCGGTGTCGCCCGGCACGGCGCGGAGGTGGGCGTCGATCTCCTGGGGCGTGAGGCACGCGCGCGCGACCATCGCTCAGGATGTTGTCACACGACCGGGCGACGCTCTAGCTGAGGAACACGTACGCCGCGGCGACCAGCGAGCGCTTCTCTTCCACCTGCGCGCGCTTGGCCAGATCCGACATGGCCTTTTCACGCTCGGTGTAACGCTCTTCTTCCGCCACGCGCAGCGCGTGCAGGCGCTTGCGGTACTCGCGGTCGGAGCGCTCGAGCGCGGCGCGCAGGCGCGGGCGCAGGCCCTCATCGTCGCAGGCGTCGAGGTTCTGCCGCGCCTCCACCCAGGCCGCGCGCGACTTCTCCAGCTCCAGCCGCGGCGCCACGAGGCAGTCCTCGGCGTAGCGATAGGCGCGCTCGCGCTCGCGGTCGATCTCGCGCTGGGCGACGAGGTTCACCTCGCCGAGCAGCTCCTCGCGCAGCGCGGAGAGCGCGGCCTCTTGAAGCTCCGCCACGGAGATCGCCGGTGCGCGGCGGCGGTGCTCGTCCTTCGCGGGCAGGCGCACGAACTTCTCGCCATCGTGCAGCGGCAGGGCGCGGAAGGTGTCGCCGTCGCGCAGGAGCACCAGGTGCACCAGGCGCTCCTCGGGCTTGAGGCCGCCGAGCTGGAAGCGATACGCGAACCACCAGCCCTCTTTCCCCGCGTGCTGCGCAAGGTGCGGCGGGAGCGCGCTGGCGTCGAGCGAGAGGTGGCTCACCGGATCCGCGCCGCGCTCCTTCACCACGCGTGCGGCCTCGTCCACGCTGCGCTTGTCGCGGCGTGCGCCGCCGAGCACCGCGCGGGTGAGCTTCTCCGCGTCCTGGCTGCGCTGGGCGAGGGCTTCCTTGGTCTGCTGCGACTGAATCCGCAGCCGGCCACGCACCTCGCCGTCGAAGCGCTCGAGCAGGAGGGTGCGGCACTTCTGCATGCGCTGGCCGATGGTGCGGTCCATCTCCTGGCGCAGCTCGGCAAACGCTTGAGCGATCTCCGCGTCGCCACGGCACGACTGGTAGATGTCGAGGATGCGCCGCTCGAAGTCGACGCCGCTCTCGAGCGCGCCGAGGATCTCGTCGCTCGCGCCAAACACGCCGTCGAAGAGATTCAGCTTCTGCTCGAGCAGCTCGTACAGCCGCGCGTCCGCCGCGTTCATGCGGTTGACGAAGTTCACCACCACCACGTCGCGCTGCTGGCCGTAGCGGTGGCAGCGGCCGATGCGCTGCTCCACGCGCTGCGGGTTCCAGGGCAGATCGTAGTTGATGAGCAGGTTGCAGAACTGGAGGTTCAAGCCCTCCGCGCCTGCATCGGTCATCAGCATGATCTGCGTCTTGTGCTTGAAGTCGTCGACGAGCTGGCGGCGCTCCTCGGGACCCGAGCCGTCGCCGCTGAGGACGCTGATCTTGTCCTGGAAGCCGTTCGCGCTGAGCAGGTCGAACAGGTACTGCTGCGTGCGCTTGCTCTCGGTGAAGATGACGGCCTTCTCGGGCCACTTCTGCTCGCGCGCCGCGGCGAAGATGCGGTGCAGCGCGCCGCAGAGCGCCTGGCCCTTGGCGTTGACCTTGATGCCGCGCGCGAGCTTGGCGTAGCTGCGCAGCTCGTAGGCCTCGCTGCGGAGCGCGTCGAGGCTGGCCTTCTTGCGCTTGGGCGCCTCGCCGTCGTCGAGCTCTTCAGCCTCTTCCTTGAAGTTGGCGAGCTCGCTCTCATCGTGCGCGATCAGGAACGCGTCGGCCTGCGCGCCGAGCTCGGCCTGGCGCAGCTTCTCGTCGAGGCCGTCGGCGAGCTTCTCCAGCGTGGGCGCGATGGCGTAGGTCGAGCTCGCGAGCAGCTTGCGGTACACGAGCGTGAGCAGCACCTTCTTGCCCGGCTCGATGGCCACGGCCTCGCTGCGGCGCAGGTACTCGCTGACCTTCTCGTAGAGGTCGTGCTCCTCGGGCGTGGGCGAGAAGTCCTCGGCCACCGAGCGGCGCTGCGTGTAGTGCACGTACTCGCGCACCTGGCGGCGCAGCGTGCGCACCACCGTGCCCTTGAGGCGCTCCTTCAGCTCGCGCGCCGCCTCGAGCTCCAGCGCGCCCTCGCTGGTGGTGAAGCGCGAGCGGAAGGCCTGCTCCGGGCCGAGCACGGTCTCGTCGAGGAACGAGAGCAGCCCGAAGAGCTCGAGCAGATCGTTCTGCAGCGGCGTGGCCGTGAGCAGCAGCTTGGGCTTGCCGGCGAGCGCCTGGCGCAGCGCGCGGCCGGTCTTGTGGTTCGGCCGGTACGCGTTGCGCAGCCGGTGGGCCTCGTCGATGACCACCAGGTCCCAGTTGATGCGCGCGACGTCGCGGGCGCGGTTGGCGCCGAAGGGCTGGCTGGCGATGACGATGCCGCCGGTGTCGAAGGCGTTGTGGAACGGGCCGCGGAAGCTGCTGCCATCCACCAGGTCCGACTCCACGCCGAACTTCTCGAAGAGCTCGTCGTGCCACTGCGCGCGCAGGCTCGCGGGCGCGAGGATGAGCACGCGCTTCTTGTTCTCGGCGGCGAGCTGGGCAATGACGATGCCCGCTTCGATCGTCTTCCCGAGGCCCACTTCGTCCGCGAGGATGGCGCCGCCGCGCGAGAGGGCATCCAGCGCGAAGACGGCCGCTTCCACCTGGTGCGGGTTGAGATCGACGCGGCTCTCGACGAGCGCGGTGGCCACCCGGCCGGCGCCGCTGCTCTGGCCGCTGGTGAGGCTCTCGGCGAGGAGGCGCTGGTGGAACCGGGTGAGCGGGGCCTCTTCCTGGGCGGGTGCGAAGTGCTCGCGATGCAGCTCCCGACTGGCGACCATTCCCACGCTCCCGACCCGCGGCGGGCCTTCTCGCCCCGCCGTGCACAAGCAACAACGATGTAGCGGTTATCCCACGCCGCTGATCACACGCCAAATTTTTCTGTGATCATTTCAGTAAACGATCGTGGAACATATGATCCTGTGCGTTCCACGGGATCAGCCGGCGCGGCGCTCTTTCAGCTCGCGCGGCGCTTCTTCAGCGCTCGAGGCGCATTGCGCGCCGCGGCATCGTTCACGATGTCCAGAATCTGATCGAAGTTCGCGAGCCTGTGGGTCGGCTTCACGTGGGCGTGCTGATCCATGGCCACGTGCCGGCGGGTCGCGGAGGGCGCGCTGATGGCCTCCAGCCGCTCGGCGTACTCCTGGGAGCGGTAGGTGCCGTACTCGGCGAGCGCGTCGTGGCAGCCCACGGCCTGGGCCACGGCCACGTCCTTCTTGCGCGAGTCGCCCACGTAGAGCACCTCGTGCGGCTGCAGCTCGAGGTCGGCCAGGATGCGCTTCAAGCCGCGCGGGTCCGGCTTCTCGTGGTCGGCGGGCAGCTCCACCATCTCCACCTTGGCGCGGTAGTGGCCGCTCTTCTCGCGGGCGATGATCTTCGGATCCACGGCCGTGGGCAGCGGGAACGCGGGCAAGGTGTAGACGCGCTCGACCAGGCCATGATCCAGCCCGAGCTGCTTCACGCGGAGCTCGGCGGGGTTCCGAGGCGCGTCGGTCAGGGCCATCACCCGGATGCCTTGCGCCTGCAGCTTCTCGAGCGTGTCCTTCACACCTGGATAGAGCTGCAGGTACTTCTTGCGCGCGTGTCCGAACGCCACGCGCGCCGGCTCGATAACCATTTGGTTAAACGAACCGAAGTCGCCGGCGAAGTCCGCGAAGCAGTCGGCCTCCTGGATGACGAACGGATACTCATTGGAGCCGTAGCGCTCGTAGACGCGCTTCAGGCTCTGCACCACGCGGATGCGCGGAAGGCCCGTCGAGGCACAGAGCGAGGCCACCATCGCCTCGAGCGAGGGCACGATGTAATCGACCCACGAGTAGAGCGTGTTGTCGAGGTCGCTGACGACGGCGCGGATCATCGCTGGGCCTTCACCACGTGACGCAGGCGCGCCTCGGCCATCCGCGCCGCGTGGAACTTGCGCACGAAGAGGGTGTCCGCAATCTCCAGGATCACATCCGCGTGGAGCACGCCCTTCCGCAGCCGCGCGGGGATCCCGAGCATGCCCAGGTGCGCGCCCGAGAGCGCGCCCACCATGGCGCCGGTGGTGTCCACGTCGCCGCCCGCGCGCAGGGCGAGCTGCAGCGCCGCGCGGAAGTCGCCGGGCTCGCGCAGGAACGCGTAGATGGCCATGGCCACCGTGGGCACCACGTACGGCGAGATGCCGGGCCAGTCGGGCTGCTCGTCGGGCCTGAGCCCCAGGAGCGCGATGGTGGAGATGGCCGAGCGCGTCTCCCACTTCAGGAGCCGGCCGAGGTCCGCGAGGATGGCCGCGAACTCGTTCGAGAACGGGTTGGCGCACTCGGCCACGATTTGCAGGAAGCGGCGCGGCTGCGGCTCGCCCTCTTCGAGAGCGAGGGCCACCGCGGCGGCGAACGCGGCGCTGCCCGCGAGCGAGCGCGGGTCTTTGTGGGTGATGACGCCCTGCACTTCCGCGTCGCGGGCGATCTTGCCGAAGTCGTCGCAGTTCCAGAGGCCGATGGGCGCGGCGCGCGTGGCGGCGCCGTTGCCCGCGAGGCCCACCTCGGCGCCGGCGGCCATCCAGGGCGCGCCTTTCAGAATGCGGCCCACGGCCTCGCTGGTGGTCTCGCCCGCCTCGAGGATGATGCCGTCGCGCCAGAGCGCCGCGAGGCGGTTGGCCACGGCGCGCCCATCGACGCGGCCTTCTTCCGCGATCGACGCCGCCAGCGCGAGCGTCATCTGGGTGTCGTCGGTGTACTGGCCCTTGGCGTACTTGCCGCGCGGCCGCGGATGAAAGTCCTCGGCGATCTCCGGCACCCGCTGCACCACTTCCGGCGGCTGGCCTTCGAAGGGGAAGCCGAGCGCGTCGCCAATGGCGCAGCCGAGCAGCGTGGCGCGGAACCGATCTCGGACGAGCTCGGGATTGGCCGGACCTGTCGCTGAACTCACGCGCGCACCCTGGCCAATGGACCGCGAGATGATAGCAGCCGCGATCGAGGTCGTGGAGTGCCAAAAACCGTGGCGCGCGTACCGGGCCCTAGTTTCCGCCGTCGCTCGGAGCCGCCGCCGGCGCCAGCTGTGCGCCCGGCTCGGCAATCACACGCGTGGCAAACGCCGACAGCGCCTTCGGCGGCCAGCTCTTGCGCGGGAGATCGGCCTTCTCTGCGAGCGCGTCGAGCACGGTCTCCATCGACAGCGCTTGCCCCCGGTCGGGGAGCAGCAGGCCCTGGTGACCCTGGGCCTCAAGGAAGAGCCCGTCCTCGGCGGGGTCGATCGTGGAGAGGTCCTTCACGGTGTGAACCGCGCCGATGAGGGTGAGCTCGATCTTCACGTCGGCCAGCTCGGGGGCGGTGAGCTTGCCGTGGGCGTCCTGCGTCGCCGCGGCGGTCGCCACGTCCACCACCGCGCGCCCCACGGGTACGCTCTCCTGAAGCTGCCCCACGCTCGCGCGCACCTGGCCCTTCTCGTAGAGCGTCACGAAGAGCCCGTGCTTCTGCAGCAGCGACAAGGAACCCAGCGGCGGCGTGGGCGAGGCCTGGCCAGCCACCGCGGCCTCGAGCGCCTTGCGCGCCGCGCCGAGGAGCGCCGCCTGATCCGCCTGCGGCAGCTCGGGCAGCTCGGGCCAGAGGCCGTCGTACACGATGCCCGCGTAGCTGACCTGGTTCTGCCGCTCGAGCTGCTCGTGGGTGAAAGAGTTGTCGTAGAACCGCATCGTCCCGCGCGAGGACCTCGGCAGCAGCGCGAGCAGCACGCGCAGCGCGTCGCGGCCGCAGACGCTCCCCGCGCTCTTGCTCACGCTGTCGAACGCCTCGAGCTGGTTGTCGAGCACGGGCTTGAGGAGGATGGTGTCGGCCTGGGTGATGCGATTGCGCAGGTCAGCGCCCTGCTGGTCGCCGAACATGGTGTTGCCAAAGCGCGGCCCGTGGTGCGTGAGGTTCGTCGAGACCACCACCAGCGTGTGCACATCGACGATGGGCCGCAGCGCCTCGGCGAGCTTGCGCGCGCTCGCGGCGTCGGTGCCGCCCACGATCACCGGCACCAGCGGGACAGCGCCGATCGCGCGCTGCAGGAACGGCAGCGGCGCATCGACGCCGTGCTCATCGAGGAACGGCCCGTCGTCGCGCGTGAACGCGCCGCTCGCGGAGAGCACCTCCAGCGCCTGAGCGTCGACCGGCACGTCGCCCAGCGGCGTTCGGAACGCGCGCGCGGCCTTCGGAATCACCGCGCCCGAGGCGAGCCCGGGGTGCGCGGGTGAGAGCAGCACCAGCCGGTCGTAGCGGCGGTCGCGGACCGGGGCCAGCGCCGCCGCCGACACCTGGCCCGAATAGGCGATCGCCGCGTGGGGCAGCACCAGCGCGGTCACGTTGCCCGGCGCGGGCATGCCGGCGTTGGTGAGCAGCTCGTCGAGCTTGCCCGCGAGCTTCTCGGGATTTCGGTCGAAGCGGACGCCGCTCGAGCGCGAGACGATCACGCCGTCCGCAGGCAGCGAGGCCGGCGCGGACGAACCGCGGCAGCCGAGCGCAGCCAGCGCCACGAGCGCGAGGACGGTTCCGTTCCGCATGGACCACGAGGCTACCTGCGCTGGGCCGCCATGTCACCGCGCGTCTAGCGACGGCCAGCGACGGCGATGCGCGCGCTCGCCCGCTTGGCGCGCGCCGCCTCGAGCTTGTACTCGGGCTCGTTGGTGTTGACGCCCTTCATCTTGCCCTGGGCGTCGGCGAGCGCCTTGCGCGCCCGCTCCACGTCGATGTTGGCCGCGGGCTCCGCGCTCTCCGCGAGCACCGTCACCCGATTGGCCGAGACCTCGATGAAGCCCTCGCTCACCGCGAAGCTCTGGGTGGTGCCGCCGCTGCGGAACCAGAGCTCGCCCGGCTCCATCTGCGTCAGGAAGGGAATGTGGCCCGGACGCACGCCGAAGTAGCCTTCGCCGCCGGGCGCGCGCACCTCGTCGACCTTCTCGGAGAGCAGCTGCTTCTCCGCGGTCACGATCTTGAGGTCGATGGGTCCGGCCATGGTGCGCGCTCCGTCGTCGAAAATCAGTCGTCGAAAATCAGTAGTGCCGCTTCTTCTTCGGCCTCTTCATCAAGGTTGCGGGCAGCTTGAAGCCCTCGAACCTGAGCTGCGAGTGCGTGCCGTCAATCGCATCCAGCTCCACGGCGTCGCCCGCGTCGTTGTACCGCGGGGGAACGCCGGGCACCCCGTTGGCGCCCTGAAGCCAGTTGAAGTGGCTCACCTCGCGACGGACCGCGGTCCCGTCCTTCACCAGCTGCTTGGCGGTGGCAAAGCCCACCGGCCGTCCCTTCTCGAAGAGCCAGACCACGGTGCTGTCCGGCCAGTCCTCCGCTTGCTTTCCTGCGGCCGCCGGCAAGGTGGCCACCACGATCACCCGCGAGCCGTCCGGCGAGAGGAACTTCTTGTCGCTCTTCGCGCCGAAGCAGCTGTCGAGCTCCCAGGTCACGCTCTGGTCGGCGTCGTGGATCACCTGGAAGTGGCAGCCGGAGTCCTTGGCGACCTGCTTCATCAAGTACGTCGCCTGGGCGTTGGGCTCGCTCCACTCCACCTGGGCGCCGCTGGGCGTCTCGGGCAGCGCGCCCGCGAGCACCAGCGCCATGGCGAGTGAAGCGAGCATGCCGCCCTCCGCGCCGCTGGCCTACTTGGCCATCGCCTTGGCCTTCTCGATCACGTCCTCGATGCCGCCGACCATGTAGAAGGCCTGCTCGGGCAGGTCGTCGTGCTTGCCGTCGAGGATCTCCTTGAAGCCGCGGATGGTGTCCTGGATGGCCACGAACTTGCCCTTCTGGCCGGTGAACACCTCGGCCACGAAGAACGGCTGGCTGAGGAAGCGCTGCACCTTGCGCGCGCGGGCGACGGTGATCTTGTCGTCCTCGCTGAGCTCGTCCATGCCGAGGATGGCGATGATGTCCTGGAGCTCCTTGTAGCGCTGGAGCAGGCCCTGCACGCGGCGCGCGGTGGCGTAGTGCTCCTGGCCGAGGATGTCCGGGCTCAGGATGCGGCTGGTGGAGTCGAGCGGGTCCACCGCGGGGTAGATGCCGAGCTCGGTGAGCTTGCGGTTGAGCACCGTGGTGGCGTCGAGGTGCGCGAAGGTCGTCGCGGGCGCGGGGTCGGTGAGGTCGTCGGCGGGCACGTAGATGGCCTGCACGGAGGTGATGCTGCCCTTCTTGGTGGTGGTGATGCGCTCCTGGAGGGCGCCCATCTCCGTGGCCAGGGTGGGCTGGTAACCGACCGCGCTGGGGATGCGGCCGAGGAGCGCCGACACCTCGGAGCCCGCCTGGGTGAACCGGAAGACGTTGTCCACGAAGAGGAGCACGTCCTTGCCCTCTTCATCGCGGAAGTTCTCGGCGATGGTCATGGCCGAGAGGGCCACGCGCGCGCGGGCGCCGGGCGGCTCGTTCATCTGGCCGTACACCAGCACCGCCTGGCTCTCGCCCTCGATGAGCTGCACCTTGCCGTTGCCGTCCAGGATGGGCTTGTGGTCGGGCGTCTTCTTGATCTTGATGACGTTGCCTTCCTGGAACTCGTTGTAGAGGTCGTTGCCCTCGCGGGTGCGCTCGCCCACGCCGGCGAACACGCTGAAGCCGCCCTTCTCGATGGCCGCGTTGCGGATGAGCTCCATCAGGAGCACCGTCTTGCCCACGCCGGCGCCGCCGAAGAGGCCGGTCTTGCCGCCGCGGGTGTACGGCGCGAGCAGGTCGATGACCTTGATGCCCGTCTCGAACATCTGCACCTTCACGTCGAGGTCGGTGTACTTGGGCGGATCGCGGTGGATGGGCATCATCTTCTGAGCCTTCACCGGGCCCTGCTCATCCACCGGCTCGCCGATGACGTTGAGGATGCGCCCCAGGGTGGCCTTGCCCACCGGCACCATGATGGGCGCGCCGGTGTTGGTCACGGCCTGACCGCGGGCGAGGCCGTCGGTGGCGTCCATGGCGATGCAGCGGGCGGTGTTCTCGCCGAGGTGCTGCGCCACCTCGATGGTGAGGTTGTCCTTGGCCTCACCGAGGGAGGCGTTGGTCACCTTGAGCGCGGTGTAGATCTCCGGCAGCGAGCCGGCGGGAAACTCCACGTCCACCACCGGGCCCATCACCTGCGTGATCTTGCCGTTGGCGATCTGAACGTCTGCCATGGTGCGGTTCTCCTGAGCGTGCTGCTTGGAAGAGCGTGCTGCTTGAAAGGTCGGTGCGGCTACTCGTCGTCGTCGTCGCCGCCGGCGGGCTTCTTCTCGGCCGGGGCCTTGTCCTTGGTGTCCTTGTCGTCGTCGTCGCCCTCGCTCTTGGTCGCGCCTTCGGCGGGCGGGAGCGGGTTGTCCTTGGCGACGGCGTTGCAGGTGTCGAGCTTCTTGATGTCGAACTCGACGCCCGAGGTGTTGTCGAACGAGACCTGCTTGCAGAGGAGGTCGCTGACGGTGTTGGCGCAGACCGTGACGTCGTCCTCGGTGGCGCTGCGGGAGCCGCGCTCCTTCACCTTGGCGCAGCGCTCCTTGAGGTGGCGGCAGTGGCGCAGGCTCTTGTCGGGCTCGCAGCGCTTGGCGAGGTCGCAGCCGGCCTCGGCGAGCTGCTGGCAGGCCCAGGTCTGGCTCGCGCCGCCGGGCATCACCTTGAGCGGCTTCTCCTTCTTCTTCTTGGCCCAGGCAGCGCCCGCGAGGGCCACGCAGAGCATGACCAGCAGGATTCGGGAGATCTGGCGCAGCGTCTGGGACATCGAGAGCCTCCGGCGCAGCTACTTCAGGGCCTCCGCGCCCGACACGATCTCCATGAGCTCCTTGGTGATCACCGCCTGGCGGGTGCGGTTGTAGAGCAGCGTGAGCTGGCCGATGAGGTCGGTCGCGTTCTTGGTCGCGCTCTCCATGGCGCTCATCTGCGCACCGTAGAAGGCGGCCTGGCTCTCGAGCAGGGCGCGGTACACCTTCGTCGACAGGTAGCGCGGCAGGAGCGACTCGAGCACCGCGTCGCGGCTGGGCTCGTAGACGTACTCGGCCGCAGGCCCGCTCGGCGCCGCCTTGCCCGCGCCCGCGGTGGGCTGCACCGGGAGCAGCGTGGCCAGGATGGGCCGCTGGGAGATGGCGCTGATGAACTCGTTGTAGAGCAGGTAGACCGCGTCGACCTCGCCCTTCAAGAAGGCGTCGGAGACCTCGGTGGCGATCTGGCGCGCGCTGCCGTAGCTGAGCTTCTGCATCACGCCCGCGTAGTCGTGGCGGAGCTTCACCTCGCGCTTGCGGAAGTAGTCGTGGCCCTTGCGGCCCACGGTGGAGATGCGGATCTCGTGGGCGTCGCTGTTCTCCACCAGGAAGCGCTGGGCGCGCCGGAGCAGGTTGGAGTTGAAGCCGCCGCAGAGGCCGCGGTCGCTGGTCATCACCACCAGCTCCACGCGCTTGAGCGGGCGCTGGGTGAGCAGCGGGTGCTCCACGCCGGCGCCACTGGCGAGGCTCCCCAGCACGGCGTCGAGGGCGTCGGCGTAGGGCCGCGCGGAGATGATGTTCTCCTGCGCCTTGCGCAGTCGCGTGGCGGCGATGAGCTTCATCGCCTTGGTGATCTGCTGAGTGCTCTTGACCGAGCGAATGCGCGTCCGGATGTCGCGTAGCGAAGCCATGGAAGAGCCCGGGAAAAGGCGGCGTCGAATACCCGATCAGCGACGGGTTGGCGAGACCTTTTATTCGCACTCGACACAGCGCGCAACGCACCCGCACGGGCGCATCGGGTTGGGCGCGACCATGGCCCAGCGCTGCACGAGATCGAGGCGCGTCGACCTCCTGCGACCTGCCCGGTTGCGCCCACCGGCGCCGTTCGGCGGCCTCCGGCCGACGTGACGACATCGGGCTCGCTCGCTTCCCACTGCGCGAGGTGCCCACTCCTGCTTTGGGGGGCGCCTCTTCTCGCCCTGCCCGCCCCCAGCTCTTTGCCGCCTCCGCCTCGGTCCCTCGTTCCGCGGCGTTCAACCCTGGAGGGTCGAACTCGGCTGCGCGGCCTTCAGAGCCCCTGGACGCAAGCCTGCTCGACGAAACAGAAGCGGGGCGTCGCGCCCAGCGCACCAGCGGTCGAATGGGGCCGTTTACGACAGGCCCGCGAGGTATCTCCGTGATCTCACGTTTTTGGTCGTTCGACCCAGGAGGGGCGAAGTGGCTGGGGCAGGTCACGGGGGGCGAGGATGGATGCGTCGGAAGAAGCGACGAGGGCGGCGCAGTTGTTCGAGGCGACGGGGCATCCGCGGCGGGTGGAGATCGTCCGAGCGCTGGGGGAGTTCGCAGACGTCCCTCGGAGCTGGCGCGGCGGTTCGGCTGCAGTTGAGCGGGCGGGCATCGTCGAGCGCCATGAGGCCGAGTACGGGACAGGGTACGGCTACGTGCTGAGCCACGGGTCGAGCAGAGTGTCGCGCTGCTTCAGCGGTGACGCCCTTCCCCAGAAGCCCAAGAAGGCATCCTCGAGCCCCGCGAGCCGAGTGGGCCAAGTGAACTCGAGTCGGCCGCAGGCCGCCGATCGGCGCCCGTGGGCGCAACTGGACATGTCGCTGGTGCGATTGGCTCAGCGCACGATCAACACCGGCACCGGGCTCACGTGCCCCAGGCGGTTGGCCACGCTGCCCAGGAACATGCGCGAGACGGCGTTCGCTCCCGTCGAGCCGACGACGACCATCTCGGCGCCGACCTCTTTGGCGACGTTGGCGAGCACCTCCGGCGGCGAGCCGTCGTCGATGAGGCGCTTCTGGACCTTCAACGTCGGCTTCTCCAGCTCGTTGACCAGGAGGTCGAGGATGGCCTCGCCGCGCACGCGATTGGCCTGGAGCAGCTCCTCGCCGAAGCCGATGGCGCCGGCGGGCATGGCCAGGCTGGGCACCGCGTGGACGAGGAGCAGGCTGGCGTCGAGCTTCACAGCCAGCTCCGCGGCATAGCGCGCGGCCTTCTTGGCGTGCTCCGAGCCGTCCACGCCGACGACGAGCGTTTTGCCCATGTTCTCCTCCGCGCCACGAAGCGGCCAGGCGCCGCCCGCGGGCAGTGTGGTGCTCCCAAGGGCACCGTGCAAGCGTCAGGGGCGCGAAGCCGACTCGAGCTGGCGCTGCAGCCAGGCCTTGGCCTTGTCGCCGAGCTCGAGGAACTCCAGGCCGCAGCCGGGTTTGCCGTCGCGCCGGCCGATCCAGGCCACGCGAACGGGGACGACCTCGCGGGCGGTCCCCACGTCGATCGAGAGCGGCTGCAGCGAGCCCACCGGCGGCGGCTCGCTCGAGAGCTGGGCGAACGCGCCGCCCTGGGAGAGGTCGAGGAGCACGGCCTGCCGCGTGAGCCCGTCGCCCAGGGTGGCGGCGATGCGCGTGTTCCAGCGCGGGCTGGCGCGGCGGCCGAGCGCAGGGTCCACGCCGCGCGCATAGGACACGGCCGAGCCAAAGGCCGCCTGCTCATCGCCTACGATGCGGATGACGGCGCCCGTCCGTTGGCCGCGGAGCGCCTCTTCCACGACCTTGATGATCGTGCCCTTGAAGGTGAACTTCACCGACTCGCCGGCGAAGCCGAGGATGACGCGAACCTGCTCGTTGAGGTTGAACGTCGCGCCCGGCGCGGCCCAGTAGAGCCGGCACTCGGTGGCGTGCACGGCCGCAGCCTGAAGGAAGGCCTTGCGGCTCGGAAAGACCGCCTCGATTTCGTCGACACCCACGGCCACCCGACGCGGCTCCACGCGAACTCCCCCTTGCAACGAACGACTTTCTGGCAATACCAGACTCGACGCGGGGCCGTCACCTGCGCGCGAGGTCTCCGGAATGCCGGCGGCCCGACAATTTTCACCCGTTCTCACCCGGTCGAGCGACAATTCCCTCTCTCTCGGGGAGATCGGTTCCATGGCAGAGCGCAAGAAGGTGGCTGTCCTCGGCGGCGGCGTGGGCTCGCTCTCGGCGGTCTACGCGCTGACCCACGATCCGAAGTGGAAGGACAAGCTGGACATCACCGTCTACTCGCTGGGCTGGCGCCTCGGCGGCAAGGGCGCCACCGGTCGCGACGCGGCGAACGGCCAGCGCGTCCTCGAGCACGGCCTGCACCTCTGGTTCGGCTTCTACGAGAACGCGTTCTCCATGATGCGCGACGTCTACAAGGAGCTCGACCGGCCCAAGGGCTCGCCCATCGCCACGTGGGAAGAGGCGTTCCTGCCCCACAACCAGTACTCGATGGAGCAGCACTTCAAGAATGAGTGGGTGGCCTGGAACATCTGGCTGCCGCACAACCTGCAGACGCCCGGCGATGGCACGCCCTTCCCTTCGATCTGGGACTACGTCATCGAGGTCATCGAGATCCTCGCCAAGATCTTCGAGAACGGCGCCGGCGCCATCGCGGGGATCATCGCCGGCGTGGAGGCGGTGGGGATTCGCGCGGCGATTGGCGAGGCGCGCAAGCTCGCGGCGCTGGCCAAGCCGCTGGGCGGCATCAAGCTGGGCACCAAGGATCACCCGCTGCTCGTGGACGCGCTGCGCCTGGCGCGAAAGCTCTCGGAGTCGCACTTCGCGCCGCACGTGGCCAACGAGCTCGAGGCCTACCGCGCGTGGATCGCCTTCGACGCCATCGCCACCGCGCTCATCGGCTTCCTCGCCGACGACCTGCTGCTCAAGGGCCCCGACGCCATCAACAACGAGAACTTCAACGCCTGGATGGCGCGCCACGGCTGCTCGAAGCTGACGCTCGACTCGTGCCTCATCCAGACCGCGTACGACTCCTCGTTCGCGCTCGTGGGCGGCAACCGCCCGGACATGGAGGCCGGAACGATCCTCCGCGGCGCGGTGCGGATGTTCCTCATGTTCAAGGGCTCGGTGTCGTGGCGCTTCGCCGCGGGCACGGGCGACTCGGTGTTCGCGCCTGCGTACCTGGCGCTCAAGAAGCGCGGCGTGAACTTCAAGTTCTTCCACGAGGTGACCGGCATCGTGACGCCGCCGACCGGGCCGATGGAGGTCACCGAGATCCAGCTCAATGAGCAGGCGCACCTCACGGGCGCCGACTACGACCCGCTCATCGACGTGAACGGCCTCCCCTGCTGGCCCAGCGAGCCGCGCTATGAGCAGCTCGTGGAGGGCGACGAGCTCAAGAAGCAGGGCATCGACCTGGAGTCGTACTGGACGCCGTGGAAGGGCGGCACGCCCAAGACGCTCAAGAAGGGGCAGGACTTCGACATCGTCATCAGCGGCATGTCGCTCGAGCCTCTGCGCATGATGGGCAAGGCTCTCGCTGCGCGGCACGCGCCGCTCCAGGCGATGTTCGCGGCCCTCGAGACCACGCGCACCCAGGCCTTCCAGCTCTGGATGCAGCCCAAGCTCGCCGACCTCGGCTGGCGCGACGGCAGCGTGCTGCTCTCGTGCTTCGGCGAGCCGCTCGATACCTGGGCGGATCTCTCGCTGGTGCTGCCCTCGGAGGATTGGCCGGTGGGCGCGGTGCCGCAGACGCTCGGCTACTTCTGCGGCGCGATGACCGAAGGCCCGAACGATCTGCCGCCGCGCACCGAGCACGACTTCCCGGCCAAGCAGGACGCGCTCGCCAAGCAGGACGCGCTCGACTTCATCAACCAGAAGCTGCGCTGGCTCTGGCCGGCGGCGTTCGCGGGCCACGACTTCAAGTGGGATCTGCTCGTGGACCTCGCCAAGCAGCACGGCGCGGCGCGCTTCGACTCGCAGTTCTGGCGCGCAAACATCGACCCGAGCGAGCGCTACGTGCTCTCGGTGACGGGCTCGAGCAAGACGCGCGTCCGCGCCGACCAGACCGGCTTCACCAACCTCTTCTTCGCAGGCGACTACACCAACAACGGCATCAACGCGGGCTGCATGGAGGCCGCGGTCATCTCCGGCTTCCAGATCTCGCGCGCGCTCACCGGTTGGCCCGAACAGATTCCCGGCGAGAGCGGCGGGTTCGTCTAGGCGCGGAGCAAATCACCATGGAGTCGCAAGCTCGGGTCGAACCCGCGAATCAGGTCATCTTCGACAACACCATCGATGGCCTCTTCCGTGCGCTGCGGCCGTTCGTCACCCCCACGGGCAAGGCGAAGATCCGCGCGCTCGGCCTGGACATGGACGGCAAGCTGAACCCGGCCTACCCGGCGCACGTCTGGGCGAGCGCGGTGAAGATCTTCGCCGCCGACGCGTACCCGGGGCTGGCGCCGTTCGAGGGGCAGCGGCGCGTGGCCGAGCGGACCGTGGACGCCTTCGCCGAGGGCGTGATCGGCACGGCGATGTTCACGCTGCTGCGACTCGTGGGCCCGGACCGGACCATCGGGCGCATGACGCGGAACTTGAGAACCGGCTCGAACTACGTGGAGACGAAAGCCACGCAGCTCGAGCCTCATAAGTATGAAATCTGGATCAACGACGTGACCGACTTGCCCGGCTTCTATTTGGGACTGCTCGAGCGCGGCTTGCACCTGGTGGGCGCGAAGGAATTGAAGATCGAGCTCGCGAATCAGACCGGGCCGTCGTGCACCTATCGCGTGGGCTGGAAGGGCTGACGGATGTCCGTCGCTCCACTAGGATTTCGGCACCGTGCCACCGGGGGAATCCGCATGAACCGCCTGCTGCTCTTCGCGCTGCTCCTGGTGCCCAACCTGGCGCACGCCGAGAATCCGAAGGAGCTCGTCGGCCACTACGTGATGGACTTCCCCGGCGGCAGCGACGCGCTCGAGCTTCGCCCCGACGGCACTGCGTACATGGGCGCGAACGAGACGCACTGGTCGGCCAAGGGCGGAAAGCTCACCATCGGCAAGGACGAGCTGCCGTACACGCTCGCGGGCAAGACGCTCACGCTCACCATGGCCGGCGCGCAGGTGCCCTTCAAGCGCATCGGCGATCCGGGAACCGGCAAGCCCACCGCCGCCAAGACCTCGGCCACCGAGCTCCCGCCCGGCGTCACGGAGCAGGAAGCGATGAAGCAGGCCAACGCGTGGCTGGCAGCGCAGAACCAGGCTGCGGGCGGAAAGAAGGGCAAGGGCGCGCCCAAAGAAGCTGCGAGCAGCAGCGGGCAGGATCAACAGGTCCGCGTGCTCCTCACGTCGACCGCGTGGTGCTCGGCGACAGACGGCCAGTTCAGCGCCGACGCGAGCGCGCTCAAGGTGACGTTCCACCCGGACGGCACGCTCGCCGCGCAGGGCGGCGGCGAAACCGAGAGCGCGGCCTGGACCAGCGCGTCGAGCAAGGGCGCGCACTGGAAGCTCGAGAAGATGAAGGTGCTCGTCGATCGCGGCGACGGCGCGGGCTTCAAGCAGGTGGGCACGATGGGCGAGCAGGACGCGAGCGGCTTCCCCATCATGCGCGCGCAGGGCCAGGCGTTCTCGATGTGCCGGTGAGCCAGAACACGGCCATGGACCCTTCACAACTCACGAACTTCTGTGACCGCTGGCTCGCCGCCTGGAGCGGAAACCGGCCCGATGAGTTGATTACTTTTTATTGTACAGATGCGCTCTATCGAGATCCCGCGCGGCCGCATGGACTGCGCGGTGACGAGATCCTTCCCTACTTTCGAAGGCTGCTCGCCCGGAATCCGGAATGGGAGTGGCGCCGAGCGGAGCTGTGGCCGATTGAGAACGGCTTCATGCTGAAGTGGAAGGCGAAGATCCCGGTCGGCGTGCAGATTGTCGAAGAGCAAGGGCTCGACATCGTCGTGTTTCGCGACGGGAAGATCGCGCGCAACGAGGTCTTCTTCGATCGTGCGCAGCTCGTGGCGGCAGCGACGGCGGGCGGCTAGCCGTCATGAGCGTCGGCACGCGACTCCCGGCGCTCGGGCTCCTGCTCGCCGCGGGCTGCAAGCGCGCGCCGGTCGATGTCGAAGTGCAAATCGCCTGGGAGGCCGCGACGCCGCTCGACGTCGAGCGCTACGTGGCCGTTCCCGTCGAGCACACACTGAACGGCCTGCCCGATTGAAGAGCGTGGGCTCGGTCTCGCGGCGCGGCGGTGCGCAGCTTCGCGTCGAGTTCCAGCCTGGCATCGACCGCTCCATGCGGTCACGAGCGTGGGCGAAGTGGTGCGCAATGCCGAGCTGCCAGAGAACGTCTTCGTCGACGCTCGACTCACTCCGGCTGGGAAGCTCGTCTTCGCCGTGAGCGGGCCGCTTCCCGCGACAGAGATGCGCGAGCTCGTCGAGTCCGTGGTGCGACTGAAGCTGCTCCAGGTTCCCGGCGTGATGGACGTGGAGCTCTGCGGCGGCTTCGAGCCGCGGGTGCGAATCAACGTGGACTCGCAGCGCGCGGCGGCTTTGAACATCACGATTCCCGATATCGAGCAGGCGATCGCCGCCGCCGCGACGCCGAGCGCGGGACAGCCTGTGCGCAACATCGGCGCAAGCGGGGGACCGGAAGTCTTCCGCGACCTCGTCATCGCGACGCGGAACGGCGCGCCGATTCGCGTGAGCGAGCTGGCGCAAGTGATCGACGATGGCGCGCCCACCGGCTGCGAAGCGCACACCGCGACGGGGCGCGCGATCGCGATGTACGCGCTGCTGCGGCCTGATTACACAAAAGGAACTGTTGAATCGAAGCTCGCCGAGGTGGGCGCGCTGTTGCCGCCTGGCGTTCATGTGGACGCGCTCCCGAGTGCGCCCATGCTGCGTTTTCGCGCGCCGGCCGAGCTGAGTACACAGGCCATGAGCGCGCTGGCACACAAGCTCGTCGAGGCCTCGCAGAAGAGGGGCGTCGATGCATGGGTCGAGGCCGGAGATGAAGCGCCAGGCGGCGACCTTCACGAGCTGAGATCTTCCGGCAGGACAACCAGCGCGCAGTCATCGTGCACGTGCTCGGCGAGCTGCCGGATGTGAAGACGCTCAAGTTGCCGCCGGGCGTCCGCGTGACTCTCTAAGGCCGCTGGTACTGCACGAGCGTGGGGTAGTGATCGCTCGTGGTGTCCCCGTAGTTCACAATGTTCGGGTGAATGATCTGGGCCGAATTGTTGATTACGAAGTTGAAGAGCTGCTTGTTGACGAGGTGGTGATCGATCGGGTGTCCCTGGAAGGTGTCCAGCGTGGACTCGTTCGCGGTCGAGAACGGCATTGTCGTGAAGACGTAGTCGGCCGTGTCGGCAACCAGGGCTGAGAACGGGCTCGGCTCGCCGCTCGTGATCGACGAATCGAGATCGTCGTTCCAATCGCCGATGACCATCACCGCATCGTTCGCGTGCACCTGCTCGAGATATGTCTTGAGGTCTGCGCTCTCCTGCACGCGCTCGTTGTAGCTCGCGGTGTCGACGCCGGACTTCAGGTGCACCACGATCACGTAGAGGATGGTGCCGTCGGCGAGCTGGAGCTTGATCTCCAGCGGATCGCGCGTGGCGAAGGTGCTGCCCCAGGATGGGTCGAGGTCGGTGCGGTACACGAGCTGGCCCGAGACGTACGTCGCCACATCGGTCCGCCAGATGAGCGCGGTCTTCTGCCCCCAGCTGCCTCCGTAGTTCGCATACGCGTTCCCGAGGCTCGGGTCGTTGGCCACGATGCTCTGGAAGGTCGCGCCGGTCTGCGACTCCAGATTCGCGGGCACCTGCGCGAACACGCCTTCGTCGCAGACCTCTTCGAAGGCCATGATGTCCGGCGCCACCTGCTGGATGCCCGCGGTGACGTTCGTGGCCTGAAGCGCGTCGTCGGTCGGGCCCGCATCGGGCATGGCGAAGAACTCGATGTTCCACTCCGCCACGCGCAGCGCTCCGCCCGCGCCACTGGTCGAGCCCGAGCTGCCGCCGGAACCGCCGGTCGAGCCGCTCCCGCTGCTCGCGCCCGAGCCGCCGCTGGAGCTGGCGTTGGTCGTCGTGGGCGCGGCCTTGTCGGGGAGACAGCCCGTCGCGCACGTGCACACGACGAGCGCAGCGAGGAGGGATGGAGCCGCGAACGATTGAGCCACGCTGTCTCCTGCGCCCTGCCCTACCCGATGCGATTGCTGCGCGAGCACGTACGCGCCGACCTCAGTGGTGCGCGAGGTTGCTCTCGATCTCCGCGAAGAGCGTGTCGTACGTGCGCTTCATGTAGTCGGCGTTCATCTTGTCGAGCGAGAGCGCTTGCCCTCCCTCGTATCCGCGCGGCCGCGCGCGCACGATCGAGCCACGGGCGCCCGGCGAAACGTCGATGTCCCAGGCCAGCGAGCTCTCCGTGGCGGAAGCGACCGTCGACGAGCCGTGCGCGTGGACGACGAGGATCTTGGGCGCGGTCTTGATGCGGCCCGAGCCCGGCTCGGTCACCGCGGTCTCGTAGCCCAGGCTCTTCAGCGCCGCGAGGCTCGCGTGGTACGCCTGCGACTTGCTCGCGTGCGGATAGGCCCGTGTGCCGTACTGGTCTACGTCCTGCTGCGTGAGCGGCGTGAAGCAAGCCGCGAGCATCAGCGGCGCGACGATGAGAGCGAGGCGGGCGCGAAGCATCGGCGCGCTCTACCGCTGTGGCCGCGGGCAGGCAACCACGAGCGCGATGGCGATGCGAGCAGGCGCGCCACGCGCGAGTGGGCCGTGGCCCGGCGCGGACGTCAGCTCGACGCGGCCGAGGCAGCGTGGAACCCGTTGTACAGTTCGAAGTCATGAATCGACGCGTTCTGGTAATCGCGCTCGCGGTGGGCGTAATCGGTTGTCACCGCCAAGCGCCGGTGGTGGCGCCGCAGAAGCCGGTCTGGCGCGTCGAGGCCGGCGCGACGGCATGTCCCGCACCGCCAACGAGCGACGATCTTGGGCTGCCCACGCTGGTGGTGTCGGCGAAGGCGGACACGCGGTGGATCGACGTCGCCAGGGCGCTGGATCTCTGCAAGGCCCGCTTCGGCGCGAGCCGCTACGTCCTCGAGATTTCCGGGCCGCCGGCCGCCGCCACGCGCGAGCTCTCGATTCCACGCGCGGCCGCACTTGCCCTGGCTCCCCCGGCGGTCGGCGCACCCGAACGATCTCAACAGGCGACGTGGCTTCCGCCGAGCTGGGCCGCGATGGCTCGCTCTTCGCCGCGGGCCGACGCATCGACTCGGACGCTGCCCTCGACGCCGTGCTGCACGTGGCCAGCGGGCCACCTCCGCATGTGATGTTCGTGGCGGACAGCGACGCGCCCTTCGCTTCGGTCCACGCGCTGATCACGAAGCTTCAGGGTCACGGCTTCGATCCGAGCGTCGGGGTGGAGAAAGATCAGCCTTGAGATACCGTTCGCCGAACGACGACGGAGCAACCATGTCTCGCTTGGCTTCTTTTACCGCGCCGCTCGTGCTCCTGGCGCTCGCAGGCTGCGGCTCCTCGAGCGATGGCTCGGGCTCCACCAGCGGCAGCACGTCGTCGAGCGCGACGTCGGGCACGCATGGCTCCACGAGCGGCACGACCGGCGGCTCGACCACGGCGGGCTCGACGAGCAGCAGCACGGGCACGCACGGCTCGACGACCGGCAGCGGCAGCAGCAGCACCACCACCACCACCGGGACCAGCGGCTCGACGGGCGGAACCACCGGCACCTATCCAGCAGGCTGGCTGTACACCAGCGGCGCGCAGATCCTCGTGGCCGACGGCAACGGCGGCGGCTCGCCGTGGATGGGCCGCGGCGTGAACATGGACGATCTCTATTTGTGCGGATACGACTACACACTGTGGATGACGGATCCGGGGCAGACGCTGCAGAACATCGCCAGCGGGCTCGTCAGCGCGTGGCACCCCACGTTCGTGCGCGTCTCGCTGGGCATGAACAGCTACCCCACGGTCTCGAGCTGGACGAGCAACCTTTCGAGCTACCAGGCGCCCATGACCGCCGTCATCAACCAGCTCGGGGCGACGCCGGGGGTCTACGTACTCGTCACGCTGCGCAGCGACGCGTCGATGATCGACGGCGACACCGCCGCCGGCGCCGAGCCCACCCTCCTGCCCTCGGACGCGAGCAACACGCCGGATGCCACCAACTTCCCCAACGGCACCGACGACACCTACCGCGCGATCGTCGACACCTTCGCGAACTCGAAGTTCGTGATGTTTGGAATCGCCAACGAGCCCGGCGGCAACACGCTCAGCCACCAGACCCTCTCCGCGGCCATGAGCCACGCGGTGGGCACCATCCGCGAGGAAGAAGACCGGCTCGGCGTGCCGCACCACCTCGTCTCGGTGCAGGGCAACAACTGGACGAGCGACATCAGCTTCTACGACTCGGCGCCACTCGCATATGACAATGTGATCTATGAAGTGCACGGCTACCCGCCCGACCCGAGCTCGTACACGTTCAGCCACATCCCGGTGATCATCGGCGAGTACGGCAGCCTCAACGACGCGAGCGCCTTCTACGCGGACGTCGAGGCCAAGCACATCCCCAACCTGGCCTGGGACTTCGAGCCCTACAGCGACTGCTCGCCCGACCTGCTCGACGCGAACCAGAGCGACTCGAACCTGGTGCCGACGGCCTGGGGCAGCACGGTGCAGGCGTACCTGCTCGCGCACTGAAACGTGAGCGCGCTTTCTGATGTCGGGGTCGTCGCGGCGTACTTCAACCCCTGCGGCTACCGCACCAAGCGCGAGAACCTCGAGCGCTTCGCGGATGCCGTGCGCGCCGCAGGCGTGCCGCTGGTGATCGCCGAGGCCGCGTTCGAAGGCGAGGATTTCTCGCTGCCCGCGCAGCTCGGCGCGCTCCGCATCCGCGCGCGCGACGTGATGTGGCAGAAGGAGCGGCTCCTCAACGTGGCCACCTCGGCGCTTCCCGCGAGCTGCACCAAGGTGGCGTGGCTCGATGCCGACGTGCTCTTCGCGCGCGCCGACTGGGCCGAGGCCACCAGTGCCGCGCTCGAGCGCTACCCCATCGTGCAGCTCTTCGACGCTGCGGTTCGCCTGCCGTTCGGGCACACCTCGGATCGCGGCGAGGGGGAGCGCTATCGCGGGTTCGCGGCCGCGTACGTGGAGTCGCCGCAGGTGCTCCTGTCCGGCGACTTCGCGCGCCACGGCCACACCGGCTTCGCCTGGGCCGCGCGCCGCGAGCTGCTCGTTCGCCACGGGCTCTACGACGCCTGCATCGCCGGCAGCGGCGACCACATGATGGCCCACGCCTTCTGCGGCGACTGGGAAGGCCCGTGCGTGCGCCGCATCCTCGGCTCGAGCGGTCCGCACCGCGCGTACTTCCGGAGCTGGAGCAAGCGGCTCTACGCCGACGTGCGCGCGCGCGTGGGCGTGGTCCCGGGCGCGCTCTGGCACCTCTGGCACGGGGAGATCGTCAACCGCCGCTACGTGCTGCGCAACCGCGAGCTCGCAGCGTTCGACTTCGATCCCGCGCGCGACCTCACCGTCGGCCCGACTGGCTGCTGGGAGTGGGCCTCGAAGAAGCCCGAGCTGCACGCGTGGGCGCGCGACTATTTCGATCACCGGCGCGAGGACGAAGCGCCGACCTCCCTCGAGCGCACCGCATGAGTCCAGTCGTCGTTGTCATGTTCGTCGTTCTCGGCGGAGTCGGAGTGCTCCTCCTCATCTCGCTCCTGAGCGGGTCCACGAATTCGAATCGCCGTCGGCGCATCGGCTCGAGCTCAGGCTTCGACGACGACAACGACTCCGGCACGTACAGCAGCAGCGACGTGTCGGATCAGCTCTTGCGCATGGCCGATCGCTACGAGAACTCGGGCGACATGGCAGCGGCCAGCGCCGCGCGGGAAGCCGCAGAGCGCGCCGGCACAGCGACCGACGCCGACGCCGCGCGCCAGGCCGCCGACGATTACCTCTCGTCGGTGAACGCGAGCGCCGTGGCCGAAGCGTTCTCCGTGGCCGACGTCGCCAGCTCCAGCTCGAGCGACTCGTCCTCGTTCGACTCGGGCTCGAGCTCGAGCGATTCGTCGGACGGCGGCTCCAACTTCTCCGACAACAGCTGAGAGAACGCGCCATGAAGATCGAACCGGACAACACCGCCGTCCGCGTGGCGCTGTGGCGCGCGCTGCACGTGCTCGCCGATCCGCCGCCGCACGTGCTCGAGGACAAGGTCGGCCTCGACATCGCCGCGCCCGACGCGGGCTGGCAGCAGCGGCCGGACATGAGCCCGTTCACGCGGCCGTTCCGCGCATCGATCGTGGCGCGCGCCCGCTTCATCGAAGATCTCGTCGAGGAGCAAGCCACGCGCGGCCTGGGGCAGTACGTCATCCTCGGCGCCGGGCTCGACACCTTCGCGCAGCGAAAGCCCGCGCTCGCGTCGCGCCTGCGCGTGTTCGAGGTCGACAAGCCCAGCGCTCAAGCCTGGAAGCGCCAGCGCCTGGAGCAGCTCGGGCTGGGCGTTCCGGAGTTTCTGCGGCTCGTGCCTGTCGACTTCGAAGCGGGCGACGATTGGTGGACCCAGCTCGTCACCGCGGGGTTCGACGCGAAGCGGCCGGCGCTCGTGGCGTCCACCGGCGTGAGCATGTACCTGACCCGGGACTCGATCGCCGCCACGCTGCGGCAGGTCGCGGCGCTCGCGCCAGGATCGACGCTGGCGATGACGTTCATGTGCCCCATCGACATGGCCGACGCCGAATTGCGCCCCGGATTTCAGCGCGCCATCGACGGCGCCCGCGCGGCCGGCACGCCGTTCCTCAGCTTCTTCAGGCCGGAGGAGATGCTCGCGTTCGCGCGCGAGTGTGGCTTCAAGGACGCCAGGCACGTCTCGGCGGCCTCGCTCGCGGAGCGTTACTTCGCGAACCGGAGCGACGGGCTTCGTCCGCCGAACAACGCCGAGGAGCTGCTCGTCGCGACCACGTAGTCCGCTGGCTCGCATCGCGTTCGCGTGATGCCGTTCACGTCGTGCATCGCGCGACGAACCGCGCCGCCAGGCCTGGCAGCTTCGAGATCCCAGCCTTAGCTTCCGCGCTCCGGATTCGACGTGCCGAGACGCGGGGGGGGCGCGGTGGACGGCCAACGGACAAGCACCAGGCGGGGCGTGTGGGCGTCGCTTGCCCTGCTCGCGGCAGGTGCGTCGGGCTGCCCGAGCTTCGGGCCCGATGCCATCCCCTGCCAGGTCGACGACAACTGCCCCACCGGCCAGAGCTGCCACGCCGGCCTCTGCGTCGAAGGCCCTGGCGACGCGAGCTCCGGTTCAACCTCGAGCGCTGGCTCGAGCGGTGCCGCGTCCAGCGGCTCGACCGGCAGCGGCAGCTCCAGCACCGGCACCTCGAGCAGCTCCAGCTCGAGCGGCTCCAGCGCTTCGAGCAACTCGAGCAGTTCCAGCGGCAGCAGCACCGGCGGGCCCACGCTCACCGGCGTCTCGCCCAGCGCGATCACGTCGCTGACCGCCGTCGATCTCGTCGTCAGCGGCAGCGGCTTTCAGGACACCACCACCGCCGACCTCGACGGCGAGCCGCTCAGCATCGCCACGCTCGCGGGCACCCGGCTCACGCTGCACGCCACCTCCACGCAGGTCGGCGCGGCGCGCGAGGCCAACCTGCACGTGAACAACCCCACGGGCACGTCGGCCCTCACGGTGGAGGTGGACAACCCCGTCCCCACGCTCACGTCGATCTCGCCCAACACTGCCACGCACCACTCCGGGACGGCGACGCTCACCCTCACCGGCAGCGACTTCCGCCCGGACAGCGTGGCCATGGCCGACAGCAGCGCCATGGCCACCACCTACGTGAGCGAGACCGAGCTCATGGCCGTCGTGCCCGGGAACAAGCTGAACCACGCGGGCAACGTGCAGATCAGCGTCCGCGCGCCAGCGCCCGGCGGCGGTGTCTCGGCATCCGTCACCTTGACCGTGAACTAGCAGAGGCAACCGATGATCACCGCGCTCCTCATCGCGACTTGTCTGACCGCCGCACCGGTGCCCGATTCGGGCCCGGTGACCCCAGCCACCTCGGGCAAGAGCACCGTGGCCCTGCTCGCCGAGGCGCGCGCCCACATGGCGGACCTCGACTTCGACCGCGCCCTGCCCCTCCTCGAAGATGCGCTCAGCGACACCGCGCTCACCGGCTCGCCGCGCGCGCAGGCCCTGCTCGATCTCGGCCTCACCCTCGCCAACCTGGGCGAGCCCGACCGCGCCAAGGAGGTGTTCGCCCAGGCCTTCGGCATCGAGCCGCATGCCGCCCTGCCGCCGCACACGGCGCCGAAGGTGGTGGAGCTCTTCGAGGCTGCGCGGCCGCCCATCGCCACCACGGCTGACGACGCCGACGACGGTGAAGAAGCAGCCACACCTCCGCCGCCCGCGCCGGTGGTCGTCGCGCCGCCTCCGCCTCCGCCGCCAAGCCTGCTCAAGCCGGCCATCTGTGGAGGCGTGGCAGCCGCGGGCCTCTCGGTGGGCATCGGCTTCGGGCTGAGCTCGAGCGAGGCCAAGGCGACCCTGGAGCGCGGCGTCGCCTCGCGCGCCACCGCCGACGCCCTGCTCTCCCGACAGCGCGAGGCCGCCACGGCGTCGATCGTCGGCTACGGCGTGGGCGTGTTGGCGCTGGTGGCCACCGCGAGCCTGCTCTACCTCGACACGCCCGCGCGCGTGCCCGCAGTGGCCGCTGTCGCGCCGCTCCCCGGTGGCGGCGCAGCGGTCTCGGTGGCGCTGCGCCTGCCCTCGCCTGGCGAGCCCGGAACGTCGAGATGAGCGAGAGCGCCGCCCCCTCGATCGACGTGGCCACGCAGCCGCGGCTCGGCCGCTACCGCATCGAGCGCTTCCTCGCGCGCGGCGGCATGGCCGAGGTCTTCGTGGGCAAGGCCGAGGGGCCCGGCGGCTTCGAGAAGAACGTGGTCATCAAGCGCATCCTCCCCGAGCTGGTCGCGGAGGATCGCTTCGTGCGCATGTTCCTGGCCGAGGCGCGGCTGGCGGCGCAGCTCAACCACCCCAACATCGTGCAGGTCTTCGACTTCGGTCAGCACGACGGCATGTACTTCCTGGCCATGGAGTACATCCAGGGCGAGAGCCTGCGCGCGATCCTCCAGGCGTACGAAAACCAGGGCCGCCGCCTGCCGCCGCCGATCTGCGCGTCGCTGGTGGCCGGCGTCTGCGAGGGCCTGCACTACGCGCACAACCTCTCCGACGAGCACGGCGTCTCGCGAAACCTCGTCCACCGCGACGTCACCCCGGACAACATCCTCATCTCCGCGAGCGGCGTGCCCAAGATCGTGGACTTCGGCATCGCCAAGGCCAGCTCCACCGGCCACCGCACCGAGGGCGGGATGCTCAAGGGCAAGTACGGCTACATGTCGCCCGAGCAGATCCGCGGCGACGGCATCGACCGCCGGCTCGACGTCTACGCGCTGGGCGTCACCCTCTACGAGATGCTCGCGGGCCACCGGCCGTACGTGGCCGAGAACGAGCTGCAGCTGCTCAAGAAGATCATTCAGGCCGAGGCGCCGCGCGTGGAGGAGCTGGTGCCCGAGGTGCCGGCTGCGCTCGGGGCCGCGGTGGCGCAGGCCATCGCCCCGGATCCGAACCTGCGCTTCCGCGATGCGCGCGCGCTCGGGAACGCGCTCCAGGACTACCTCGCGTCCACCGGCACGCGCGTGGCGCCCTTCGAGCTCGCGGGGGTCGTGAACGGCGTGACCGCATACCACCGCGAGCGCCGCGCGGCGCATGGCACGACGGAGCCGCCGCCGCGGGGTGTCCCGGGCCTCGAGCTTCCGCCGGTGGACGTGGATCTCTCCAGCATCCCCAAGCGCATGCCGCGGACGAACGCCACCATCTCGGTGGTCGCCCCTCCGACCGGGTTCGAGCCGTGGCGCGTGCGCATTCCCCAGGCCGTGGGCCTGATCGGATTCGTGGCCCTGGCCATCTTCGGCCTCTCGCGACTGGGTCCGAAGCCGAAACCCGATCCGCTCCCGGTTGCCACGACGCTCGCTCCCGCGGTGCCCGTCGCCGTCGCGCCGCCGCGGCAGCCCGTCCCCGCGCCGCCGCCGCCGCACGCCGACGAGGTGGCCATCCCGGATCCGCCGCCTGCCGCGCCCACGCAGCCCCAAAAGCAGGTCGCGCCGCCGGGATTCCTCACGGTCACCAGCGATCCGCGCTGCGAGATCTGGGTCGACGCGCAGAAGCTCGGGCTGACGCCGCTCAAGCACCAGGAGATCCCCTCGGGGCCGCACTGGCTGCTGGCGCGGAACCGCGAGCAGGGCCTGGAGCGGAAGACGGTGATTCGCATCCAGCCGGGCGCCGAGCGCTTCGAGAAGCTGGTCTTCGGCGACGGGCTGCTCGAGGTGAAGGTGCAGCCCTGGGCGAACGTGTTCGTCGACGGCCGCGCCTATGGGCAAACGCCCATCCAGGCCATCTCGCTCCCCGAGGGAACTCACTCGCTGAAGGTGGAGAACCCGGACCTCCAGCGCTCGGAGACGCGCACGGTGCACGTGGCGACCCGCGGGCACGAGGTGGTGAAGATCATCTGGTGACGACGGGCACTGACGATCGCCGATCGCCGCGTTAGATTCGGCGCGTGCAGCCCAGCTCGAGCGTCTCGGACTTCCTCGCCAATCCCTACGGCCGGTACTACTGCGGTCGCCGCCACGCGGTCTTCGCCCCCAAGCCGACGTTGATCGGGCTGATGTCCTGGGGCTACCCGGATGTCGACGACGTGCGCGAGCTCCTGCAGCTCTGCGAGATCGGCGTGCAGCCCCGCGCGGTGCCCCACCGCTTCCTCGCCGATCTGCGCGCGCTCGAGTTCATCGACCCGCGCACGTTCACCATGTTCGTGGACTACACGCGCCGGAACCGCGACGCCCTCCACACCAAGCTCGAGCGCCAGGCGCAGCTTCGACCGGAGGGCATCGTGGGCGCGGTGATCTCCGGCTTCTCAGCGGTGGCGCGGCTGCCCTATCCGGAGCGCGTCTTCGGCGACGTGGACGAGGCGCTCACCTGGCTCGGCGTCGAGCCGGGCGAGGGCGCGGATCTCTTGCAAGAGCTCGACGCCATCCGCTCCAGCGCCGGCGCCACCGATCCCAACGTGCGCCGCATGCGCGAGGTGCTGGCGACGACGGGCTGCAACTCGCTCGACGAGCTCGCCCAGCGCGTGCACCTGTCCCGGCGGACGTGTCAGCGCACGTTCTCCGAGGCGGGCTCGAACTTCCGCAACGAGCTGCGCATGGCCCGGCTCACCCGCGCGCGCGACCTGCTCCGCCAGAGCGATCGCAACATGACCTGGATCGCGGCGGAGCTCGGCTTCTCCACGGTGCAGCACTTCGCGGCCGCCTTCCGCCGCGACGCCGGCGAGACGCCCACCGCCTGGCGGGCACGGCACCAGGCGCAGAACAGCGGCTAGCGTCGACGGCGAACGCGCCGCGCCAGGCCCAAGAGGGCCACGAGCCCGAAGAGCCCCTCGCCGCCGGCCTGGCAGCCGCTCTTGCTCGAGCCGCCGCTGCTGCTTCCCGTCGAGCCGCCGCTGTCGGAGCCGGTCGAACCCGTGGAGCCCGAGGAGCCGCCGCTGGTGCCGCCCGCGCCCACCGTCCAGGTGACCGGGTTCGACTCCGCGCCCTGGAAGCTGGCCACCAGGGTGAGCGTGCCCGGCGAGCTGGGCGTGAAGTTGATCGTCGCGCCCGTGCCGCCGGTGTTGCAATCGGTGCCGGCGTCGGGGCCGCCCACGGAGACCGTCTGGTCCACGCCGGCGCCGCTGAGGTGGTAGGTGAGCGCTTCACCCGGACACACCGTGGCGGAGTCGACGCCCACGCCCATCTGCAGCGGCGCGCCCACCGGGAGCGTGTCCGTGGCCTGGTAGGTCGAGAAGTCGTTCGTGTTGATGATGAGCGGCGCGGTGTCGATGGTCGGCGGAATCACGATGTCGGAGACGGTCACCTGCTGGCTCGGCCCGCCGAGCAGGCCGCACTGGCACCCGAAGTTGCCCTGGAACACGTAGCGCGCCGCGGGGAGCGAGGTCTCCGCGGCGGTGCCGTCGAGCTCGCCGTTCGGCCCCATGTTCGGGAAGTAGGTCTGTGCGGCGGTCTTGTACTGGATGTCGAAGCTGGTGGTCATGTTGCTGCACGAAGCGCCCGGCGTGGGCGTCGCGCCGATGGTCCAGGTCAGGTCCGCGGGCACCGTGCCTGCCAGGAACGAGGACAAGACCGGCGGCTGCCGCGCGCCCACCGTCACGGTGAAGGTCGGATTCACGGTGCACGGGTCGTCGGCGCGCGCGCTCGACGCGAAGGCGGCACCGAAAAGCAACACGCCCGCGCCCAGGACGCGGGGGATGGACTGCTTCACCATGGCGTTCTTCCTCCTGCCCCCACTTCCGAACTACCTGCTGCGATCCGTGAAGGCGAGGACGCGACGCCGCCTGGCATCTCGACGAACCGTTTTGGCGCAACCACGCGTCCACGGGCGCGCGCCGCGAGGATTGGCGCGGCGCCGCAGCCCTGCTAGGAACAACGCACCCATGGCCACGCCCAAGCGACCGGCGCGCAGCGCGAAGCCGGCCATCCCTGCGCCGCCCGCGCGCCTGGCGCGTCCGCGGTACTTGCTCGGCATCCTCTCCCGCAAGCGCTCGCTCTACACCACCAGCCGCCTGATGGAGGCCGCAACGCGGCTCGGCCACCGCGCGGTGGTGCTGGATACGCTCCGCTGCAACCTGGTGCTGGAGCGCGGCCACCCCGCGGTCTTCTACAACGGCCACTCGGTGGTGAAGGTGGGCGCGGTGTTGCCGCGCATTGGCGCGTCGATCACCAGCTACGGCCTGGCGGTGGTGAACCAGTTCGAGATGATGGGCGTGCCGGTGGCCAACACCAGCCTGGCCATCTCCCGAAGCCGCGACAAGCTGCGCTGCCTGCAGCTCCTCGCCTCCCACGGCCTCGACATCCCGCGCACGGTGATGGCCCGGGACCGGACCGGCCTGGAGCAGGCCGTGGATCAGATTGGCGGGCTGCCGGCGATCATCAAGCTCATCCAGGGCACGCAGGGCGTGGGCGTGATGATCGCCCACACCATCGAGGAGATTCAGACCATCCTCGACACCTTCTGGAACCTGGGCCAGGAGATCCTTCTTCAGGAGTTCATCGCCGAGTCCAAGGGCGCCGACATCCGCGCGCTGGTGGTGGGCGACCGCGTGGTGGGCGCGATGCGCCGCAAGGCGAAGGCCGGCGAGTTCCGCAGCAACATCCACCGCGGCGGCCAGGGCATGGTCGTCGAGCTCACGCCCGAGTACGAGCGCACGGCGGTGAAGGCTGCGAAGGTCATGGGCCTGGAAATCGCCGGCGTGGACATGCTGGAGAGCGGCACCGGGCCGAAGATCATGGAGGTCAACTCCAGCCCGGGCTTCGAGGGCCTGGAGGCGGCCACCGGCCTCGACATCGCCCAGCTCATCATGCAGCACGTGATCGCGCTGGCCGACGCAGGTCGGGCCGGGTCGCAGGCTGGGACCGCGGCGCCTCGCGAAGCTTCTGCTACGATTTCCCGACGGGTCGATGAATGAAGGGCCCGCTCGCTCGTCCATCCATCGCCGGCGCGGTCCGAACCGTGCGGGCGGAGGCGCCATGCGTTCGATCGCACTGACCATCCTCGGCTTCTTCGCGGCACTGGCCCTGGCCGGGTGCTGCACCACCGAGACGCCCGCGCCCGCCCCCGGCCCGAGCTATGCCGCGCCCGCGCCCATGTACCACTACTACGGCGCACACCCGGTTCCGATGGAGGAAGGCGGCGGCTGGTGCTGGATCGACGGCCCGCACGTCCACCCGTACCCGGCGCCGCAGCCGCAGTACTACACGTACACGAACAGCGTGTACGTCTATCAGGGCCCGGTGGACTGCACCTTCTCCGGCCAGCACCCGACGCCGGGCGGCGGCTGGTGCTACCTGAACTTCGCGCACAGCCACAATTACTGCCCGCCGCCCGAGTACCGCACCTACTACACGTGGGACACGGTCCATCACGTGTACGTGTACGCGCCGCAGCCGTCGAACTACCACGGGGCAGCGCCCGTCTATGGACAGCCGGGCTACACCGGCGCAGCACCTGCCTATGGCCACGGCGCAGCGCCCGCGTACGGCGCTCCGACGTACAGCGCTCCCAACACGGGCTACGGCCACGGTGCCGCGCCCGCGAACGGCGGCCCGTCGTACTCGGCGGCCGGCGCTCCGGCGGCAGGCCACGGCAGCACCGGCGCGGCGCCCAGCTACGGCGCGCCCTCCACCGGCGGCAACAACCACGGCTCGACCGGCCCGAGCTACGGCGCGCCCGCGACCGGCGCTCCCGCGAGCGGCGCCAGCTATCCGAGCTACGGCAACGGCCATTCGTCGAATGAGGGCGTGGCACCCGGCCAGGCGGATCGCGGCGGCTTCCAGAACAACGGCAGCAACGGCGGACCTTCGTACGGCGCCCCCAACACCGGCGCACACTCGGGTGGCGCTCCTGCGGTCGGTCACAGCGGCGGGAGCTACAGCGCGCCTCCAGGCCAGGCCGATCGCGGCGGCTTCCAGAACAACGGCAACGGGAACGGCAACGGTGCCCCCTCGT